>NZ_JAIJZO010000007.1:0-106239 GCF_019754115.1 Streptococcus sp. 2018110
ATTTTCATGCCTTTCTAGTTGTTTTGTCGTTATTATAATTATAAAGCATGAAATGGAAAACGAGCAACTCCTAATTGGAATTGCTCGTTTTTTTATATGTGAGCGGCTAGTTTTTGCCCAGCCTCTTTTTATTGTAAGATAATCTGCGCAACTATAGGACTAATCACCACATACATAATTCCTGTAATCCCAATAGCTAAGCCAGCCATTGCCCCTTGCGTATGCCCATATTTTATCGCTGTACCCGTTCCAATGGCATGTCCTGTTCCTCCCAAAGCAAGACCAACAGCTACCGGGTCTTCAATTTTTAGTAGCTTTAAAAAGACCGGACCAAGAACACTTGTCAGAATCCCTGTTGCAACAACGACTACAAGAGTAACAGTTGCTATTCCTTGCATTTTATCAGTAATACCAACAGCCATAGCAGTGGTGACTGATTTTGGAAAAAGAGAGATTGCTAGAAAAAAATCCATTCCAAACCATTTTGCAATCAGGGCAGTAAAGACAGTATTGACAATACAGGCAACAAAAATTCCCAAAAGAATACTTCGAATGTGATGTTTCATTAGATGGAAAGAACGATACAAAGGGATACCCAGAGCTACTGTTGAAGGCACAATAAGCATATTTAGATAGGAACCTCCTGCATAATATTCCTTATAGGAAATACCTGTCATTTTTAAAAAGACAATAATCAATCCTGTAGCTACCAACAGTGGGGTTGTGATTGGATGAGGAAATCTTCGATAAATCAGCATTCCAATTAAATATGCTGCAATTGATAACATAATACCAAAAATAGGATTTGAAAAAAGTTCAGTCATGAATTCCCTCCGTATCAATGTAGTCACCTTCAAACTTTCGCTTCACAAATTGAACAACAAAACCAATTACTAAGATATTTAAAAAAATGGCGCCTAAAATGACGATGATAATAGGAAGTAAATAATCTTTAATTGCATCAAATCTCTCCATAATGCCCACCGCTGCAGGCAAAAAAAGAATGGTCATGTTAGCCAGCAAAAAATTTCCAACCGTATGAATGTGGCGAAGACGAATCAATTTGAACTCTAGGGCTAAAAATAGGAGGATTAAGCCAATAATACTTCCCGGAATAGGAAGATGAAAAATAGTCGAAATAGCTTCCCCTAAAAATGAAAATACTAGAATAATCATAAACTGAACATATAGTTTCATCTTTACACCACCTTAAATACTACTAATCCATCTGAGGTCATTCTCTTTTAGTCCAGAAAATCCCTTAATGTTAGTACTGTTATTAAGTTTACTACTCTGAAAATATTTTTCAAGGCTATAAAACGTTTACACATTAAAAATTTGTCTAAAGCTATTTTATTTATTTTGCACATAATCACTTGACAATTTATTTTTGTAGGTGTATATTTAATATATAACAAATTTTGATATATACAACTGAACACTATATATCAAAACCGAACCCAACTAACAACAAAGGAAAGGAGCGTCCTATGCATTTTCCAGTCCCCGCAGTGCTGACAGAATTTCTCATCATGGCTATTTTGGAATCCGATGATTCTTATGGCTATGAAATCTGTCAGACCATTAAATTAATTGCCAACATCAAGGAGTCCGCCCTCTATCCCATCCTAAAGCGATTGGAGCAAAATGACTTTTTGACTACTTATTCCCAAGAATATCAGGGTCGTATGCGCAAGTATTATAGCCTAACTCAGTTAGGTCACGAAGAATTGGTCCGACTCAAAGATGACTGGGATACCTATACAAACACGATAAACGGCATCATAGAAGGGAGCGTCCGCCATGACAAGAACTGAATACATGGAGCAGTTAGAAAAATATCTCAAAAAACTGCCCCACAAAGAATACTTTGAAGCCATCAGCTTCTTTAATGAGTATTTTGACGAGGCTGGACCAGAGCGTGAAACAGAAATTATAGAAGAACTTGGTTCACCAAAAGAAGCTGCCAGCGAACTCATCAACAACATGCTCAACAAACAAATCCAAGAGGAGAAGGATCAGCAAGAACCTATTCAACTCAACTGGAAACTCTGGGTTGGTCTGGGAGCCTTAAGTATGACAGGTCTCTTCTCTTTCTTCCTACTCTTTATCATGGGAGAGTTTATCGGAGTCATTCCTCTGTTTGCAACTCTTATCCTCGGCGCCTTTTTCCTCGGTCGCTACTTCCGTAATTTTAGCCAAACAAAACGAACGCTCTGGTTGGCTATCCTAGCTGTCATTTCCCTGCCTATCGCCATTCCACTTTTGCTTATTCTCCTAGCTAGTCTATTGGGATTGGTGGCGCTCATCTTGGCCCTCATTGTCGGTGCCTTTGTTCTGGGTGTCGGACTTCTCACCAGCGGCGGCTATCTGATTTGGGAAGCCTTTAGCCTTATGTCAGAAGGTTTCAATATCTTCCTCATGGGGTTTGGCTCAGGTTTGTCTTTGATTGGCGGAGCTATTCTCATCTACATCTTGACTGGATTTTTTGCCTACTGGTCTTGGCGACTGGTCAAGGCTTGCTTCAAATGGATCTTGAAACGAGGTAAACGAGCATGAAAAAGAAACTAACCATCGCCATTATTATCGGCTTTGTCAGCCTGATTGCAGGCTTAATTCTGGCTGGCATTGGATTTTTCACAGGAGGCGTAACCCGCTTGGAAGAGGTTGCTGCTCCGACGGAAGTCCATAAGACCTTCACAGATTTGAATACCATTAAAATTGACTTTATCCCCCACAGCGTCTATATCAAGGAGTCTAGCGATAGCAACTACCATGTGACCTATGCCAACTCCGACAACAATATGCAATCCCCCTTAAAACTAGCAGAAAAAGAGGGCACTTTGACCCTTTCTTCACAACAAGAATCTTTTGCTATCGAAGGAATTATGCAGTATCTTGGAGAAAGGTTGGCCCAACGTCGTATCAATGTCTTCTCCGTCACCATTGAAGTGCCTAAAGGGAAGACACTGGATAAATTAGAGGGACACAATCTCCACTTCTATGATTTTGGCGGTTTCACGATTGAGAATATCCATATCAAAGAGGCAAATCTGTCTGGTGGTGTCACTCTTGACAAGGTGACTATTGACAGCGGTCAGATTGAAGCAGGCTACTTCCAAGCGACACAATCCACTCTAAAAGATATGCACATCAACCTCCAGGAAAGTAGCATCCACCTATCTGAAACCAGTTTTGAAAATGTTACCATTAAAAACTACCAAGAACTGAATGCAAATCAATTAACTCTCCTAGGAAAAAACGTCCTCACTCCTTCCGAACACAGCCTATCTGTTACAAATATAAACCTAACAGATAAGAGCTTACAAGACATCAATCTGAATATCAGTACACAGCTGGACATCAAAACACTTGCGGAACACTTAGGCTACCACTATGAAACCCTCGAAGAACTAAAGCAAGCTGTTGGTGATATGAGTTACTTCAACGAACAAGCTGAAAACGTCGGTATTTTCACTAAAGATAAGTATCAAACATTATCGATCAAAAAAGAGGAGGATAAACAAACCTTAACTTTGGAGAAAAAAGAGAGCAATAATAGCCTGACCATTACTTCAACTAACGCAACCATTAATTTACGAACACCAACACCAAAATAACTACATCAACCAAAAACCAACTGTTCACATGGAGCAGTTGGTTTTCTATTTATTCATCTTTTTGATTATAAATCAAGAGACCTAGTCCCATAAAGCCTACTAAGAAGAGGCTCAGCATCCAAACTTGATGACTACTATTTCCAAACATAGAAATGGTTTGACGAAGGCCTGAAACAGAATAGGTCATTGGAAGATAAGGCTGAATGACTTGGAAGAAGCGTGGGCTAAGTTCGATTGGGTAGGTACCTGCGCTTGATCCAAGCTGTAGTAACAAGATAATTAAACTTGCGAAGGAGCCGAAACGATTGTTCCAACCCACCAAGGCTGTAACGAGGGCCATAAAGGTCCATGAAGCTAAGAGGATTAATCCCAAGGTTGCCATAGGATGAGCTGGATCGATTCCAATCAAGCGAAGAACACCGTACAGAATCAGTGCTGCTAGGCTGGCTATCGTACCATTAAGTAACAATTTCCCTTTAGCCCAATCCCAACGATTCTTGTAGGAACGATTATCAATGTGTTTGACAAAAATAACATTCGCTGACAAGGCTGCAACCATTAGTGCGACAGATACCATATAAGGAGCCATTCCGACACCGTTGGTCTTCACATCATCTTGGTCGCTGTGTTCCAAGGTGACTGGTTGAGAAACTGCTTGTGCATTTTTGTCTTCTACAGAGATGACTGATAGTTGTTGACTGGCTGAGCTGAGTGAATTTGTTAGGGTTTCACTACCTGTACGAAGACTGGAGATACCGCTTGTCAAGGTTTGACCGCCACTAGCTAATTGATCCGCACCAGCAATTAATTGCTGACTGCCAGATGCCAGTTGTCCTGAACCGCTGACAAGTTGACTGGAGTTGGATGCCAAGGTTGCCAATCCTGATGTTAACTGACCACCTCCTGATTGGATGCTACTATTATTCGCAACCAACTGGGCGCCACCTGTTGCTAATTGGGCAACACCTGCGGTATAGGCTGTTACTCCTGACATGAGTTGACTCGCTCCATTTGATAATTGCGTTTGAAGTTGACTCACACCACTCGTCAAGGTTTGAGTTCCTGGTAGAACTTGCCGGTTCAAAGCGGTGTTGACCTGACTCAAGCCACTTGATAGGTTTTCAATGGCTGTTGTAGCTCCTGGCAATGCTTGATTGGCAGCCGTGTTAATCTGACCGACAGCTGATTGTAGCTGGCTCATTTGTGTTGCCATTCCAGAAAGACTTTGTAGGCTAGATAAGGCTTGACTGAGTTGAGACAATTGACCCAAAATCGTTTGGGCTGCTGTCGCTGTTGTCGAAGGCGAGTTTTGGAGGGCGCCAACCAATTCAGCTTGCTGATCAGCTGTCAAGTTCTGATAGGTAGCCGTTGCTTGCAAGGCTGCAATGCTGGCTGTTTTATCAGCTTGGGCTGCAGTCAACAATCCTTGAGCTTGAGCCCCCATCTCTGTCAAGAGGCTAGATAGAGTAGAGGTATCTACTGCAAGTCCTCCTATACTTGAGAGGCTATCATTTAATTGACTGATGGCTGCTTGCAACTGAGGAAGTCCTGTCAATAAGGCCTGTATCTGACTAGACTGTTCAGCAGACAAACTAGTTGAACTAGCGAGTTGCTTCAAGCCTGCCTGCAATTGATTGGCTCCCGTTACCAGTTGTTCAACCTGGCTTGCTCCTGATTGCAATTGTCCCACCCCAGCGATGAGCTGAGAGGAATTGGCATTTAATTGCTCCGCACCTGAAGCAAGACTCGCCACCCCATTTGTGTAGGTCGTTAAGCCACTGGACAGTGTTTGACTGCCTGTCGCAGCCTGATTGACTCCATCTGTATAAGATACAAGACCGGTGGCCAATTGATTTGCTCCTGTCACGAGTGATTGACCCGAAGTCGTTAAAGTAGTCAGTCCATTTGAAAGTGTTTGACTGCCTGACTCCAATTGACTAGCTCCATTTGTTAATTGTTGGCTACCATCTGCCGCCTCGACCATGCCAGATTGAATCTCTCCCATACTGTCAAAAACGGCAGAGGTGTATGTTTCGGTAATCGTCTCTGAAACAGATTCCTTTAATTTCTCCATAGCTGATTCGCCCATCTTAGAAGCGACAAAGCTGTGACCTTTAGAGGTTTGGTAAGAAATCGTTAGTGGTTCAGGCTGATCCGTCAAGAGACTAGATGCTTTTTCTGATAAATCTTCTGGTAGGGTGATGACCATATAATAGTCCCCTTCTTCCAAACCTTTTTCCGCATCCGTTTCTGATACAAAGTGGAAATCCAGACTCTTGCTCTCTTTCATATTATCCACCATATCATCACCAATGGTGAGGGTTTTATCTTGAAAGCTCGCCGACTGGTCTTGATTGACAACTGCTACAGGCAACTGGTCTAGTCGGCCGTAAGGATCCCACATAGAGGTTAGGAAACTAATGTTATATAAGGCTGGGACACAGGCAATACCAATAATGGTAACCAAAGTCATTGGCTTTTTTAAAATATTCTTCACTTTTCGTAACATAAGCAACTCCTTTAGACATACTGTCCAAAAACTGATAAAATACATTATACAAGTATCATTTTCAAAATCAAGTCAGAAGAATTGTTTTTGGACATTGTGTCCAAAAATGTTCAAAAGGAGAAATTATGGGAACAGATAATCGGAAAGAACGAACTCGACAGGCTATTTTAGAAGCTATGGTAACCTGCTTGGAATCACAAGGATTTAATGACATTACAACCACCCACCTAGCCCAGACTGCTGGTATCAGTCGTTCCAGTTTTTATACCCACTATAAGGATAAGTACGAATTAATCGACTCCTACCAACAAGGACTTTTTCACAAATTAGAGGCTATATTTGACCGTTATGATGGCAATCGCCAATCATCATTTTTAGAAATTTTCGAGTTGCTCTATCGTGAAAAATTGCTTTCCGCCCTACTGACCCATAACGGAACTCAAGAAATCCAAAATTTTCTTATCAATAAGGTCCGACTTCTTGTTGCCAATGATTTAGCGGAGCGCTTAGGAAAAGAGAATTTATCACAACTGGAAAAAGAATACAGCAGCATCTATTTTTCACATGCCTTCTTCGGTATCATGCAGGTATGGATTAAAAATGGTAAGCAAGAATCTCCTCAATATATGACCGATTTTCTAATAAAAATGTTACCTTAAATGTGACTTTTTACCGCCACTTTCTGGGGAATATGTTATAATATCCTTATCTTACGCAAACGTTTTCAAACAGGAGATTATGATATGATTCAAGCTGAACATCTATCAAAAACCTATTCCATCATAGATAAGGAAGTCGGTCTCAAAGGTTCGATTAAGGCCTTTTTCAAGCCAAAGAAAAAGTCAATCCCTGCTGTTCAAGACATTTCCTTGCAGGTAGAAAAAGGCGAAATCATCGGCTATATCGGCTCTAACGGTTCTGGTAAATCCACCACCATCAAAATGCTTACCGGAGTTCTCTTCCCAGACCAAGGACAGGTTCGCATCAACGGACTCAATCCGCAAGAACACCGTAAAGAAGTCAATAAACAAATTGGAGTTCTCTTTGGGCAAAAATCCCATTTGGATTGGAACTTGCCTGTCCAGGAATCTTTTATCCTTCACGCAAAAATTTATGATGTTCCAGATAAGGTATTCAAAGAGCGATTAGCTGTCTTGATTGATCTATTGGACTTGGCTGATATTATGAAGCAACCAATCCGTAATCTGTCGCTCGGCCAACGGGTTCGCTGTGAATTTGCGGCTATCTTTATCCACCAGCCTGCCGTCGTTTTTTTGGACGAGCCAACCATCGGCTTGGATGCCAGCGTTAAGGAGACCATTCGCTCCTTCATCCGCTATATGAATCAAGAATACCAGACCACTTTCTTGATTACTTCCCATGATATGAAGGACATTGAAAGCCTCTGTGAGCGGATTTTTATCATTGATAAGGGCAAAAAAGTCTACGATGGTTCACTGACCGTCCTCAAAGAACGCTTTTCCACAGTCAAGACCATTCTCTTCTCCACAGAAAAACCAATTGAACAGGACTTACAATTGGAAGGCTTGGAATTTGTTCGTAAAGATGATTTTCACTTTGAAATCCACTACCAAAGCAAGGTCTGGACTAGTGCCCAGGTGATTGAGCAAGTTTTCAATCATTATTCAATTGAGGATGTCACCATGAAGGAATTGGAAATTGAAACCATGGTCCGCCAAATTTATGAGGAGGGTATCCATGCGTAAATATCTCTACATGACCCGCCTGACCATGATGAATGCCATGCAGTACAAGGCTTTCTTTCTAGCGACTTTCGTTTCACTGGCAGTGAAGATTTTGGTGGCTCTCTATGTTTGGAAAACCATTTTCTTCACTCAATCAGAAGTCAATGGCTTTACCCTGCAAACCTTTACTACATACATCATCTTTGCTAATCTACTAGCCAGTTTAAATTCCTTCTCACTCGGAGAAGATTTGTCCTACAGCATTTTAAAAGGAAGCATTGCTGGAGAATTTCTCAGGCCCTATTCCTTTATCCTAGCTCTCTTTTTCAAAGACCTTGGAAATAAGCTCTTGGAACTGATAAAATTTGCCATCGTATTTATCGGTATTCTACTTGTTCATCAAGATTTCTACCTGCCTGATGGCCAGACCATTTTGCTCTTTCTGGTCAGTTCGATTTTAGGGATGTTTATCGTTCAATTACTGGATATGGCTTTTGGCTTCTTAGCATTTTTTACAGTCAACGCCTGGGGAGTGATGCTCCTACGGATGGGGCTTTTCAATCTGGCTTCTGGGGCGCTTTTACCACTCAGCTTCTATCCACAGGCTGTGGAAAACTTTTTGAAACTCCTTCCCTATAATTATGCGGTTAACGTTCCAGTTTCCATTTTATTGGGACAGGAGAGCGATCTAAGAGCTTTGGGACTGCAAGTTATATGGATACCCATTCTAGCCTGCTTCATCGCCGCTCTTTGGTCCCAAGCCAAGCGTCGTATTGTCATTTTTGGAGGTTAACATGAAGAAATATATCAGCCTCTATCTATATAACATCAAGGTCTACATGATGGCCCAGATGTCCTTTCGGGTGGACTTCTTCATCGGGCTATTCTCCTCTTTGATTGAACAAATTGTCTACCTGATTTTCCTCAACATCCTCTTTGGAAATATCAAGGAAATCGCTGGTTTCAACTACGGTCAAATGCTTTTCATCTATGGAATAGCAACCGTCGGACGCTCCATTCACTTGATTTTCTTTGACAATCTCTGGATGTTTGGCAGTCGCTACATCCGACAAGGCGAATTTGAACGCCTCCTCCTCATGCCTGTCAATCCTCTTTTTCAGCTTATCTGTGAACGAATCCAGCCACAAGGAATCGGAACAACACTTATCGGTTCCCTTGCACTAGCCCAAGCTTCCAAGGAACTGGGTATGGAATGGAGTCTTGGAAAACTAGCCCTACTAATCTTTATTGCCATTTGTATTGGCCTACTCTATGCAGCTATTCAGCTCGGTCCAACTGCTCTAGCATTTTGGATTGTAGAATCATTCCCTTTGACCATGGGAATTTTCGCCCTCAATCAGATGGCTCAATACCCACTCAATATCTATCCAAAAATCATTCAAATCCTGCTGATTTTTGTTTTCCCTTATGCTTTTACAGCCTATTTCCCAGCCCTCTACTTCTTAGACTTGTCTATGTGGGGACTGGCTCTGCCACTAGTTGTCCTGATCTTATTTACCATCAATTACAAACTCTTCCGCCATGGTATGACCAAGTTCACCAGCGTTGGAAATTAAAAAAAAAGCTAGCATTCTCTGGATTGAGAACACTAGCTTTTTTCTATATACTTATAAAATATAGTTGTTTAGTTTGCTTTTAGTACTAGCTTCAAAGGTTCGGGGAACCTTTGGAGGCTGGAAATAAAGCGAACAACGTTCGCATCAAAAAGTCGCAGGCTGTACTGGAGTACGGCAAAGCGAGTTCAAATCACTCCTGTGGAGTGTTTGAAGTTGGAAATAAGGAAACGACGTTTCCGCGCTCGTCGAAGTAATCAAAGATAAACTAAATGACTATATATTCTTCAATGACCTGAAGCACACCTGCTTCCAAATGGCTTGGAGCCAGGTATTTGGCAACCGCCTTGACCTTGTCTGTCGCATTTTCCATGGCATAGGTATACCCAACATAGGACAATAACTCAATATCATTGTCTGAATCACCGAAGGCCATCACCTGTTCAGGTTCGATATCCAAACTGGTCAAAACCTGTTCCAAGCCCCACGCCTTATGAATCCCTTGCGGCAAGATATCAATGGAGCCATAGCCACTAGTTACTGCAACCAGCTGACCTTGAAAAGCCTGGTTAAACTCTTCCGTTATCGATTCTACACGCGCTTCAGGAACCCAGAGACCAACCTTATAAATAGGTTCTAAATTAGGATAGGCACTGAGGTCGTCTAAATAGGTCACACGATTTTGGAAGGCAGCCATTTGAGCTGGTTCTATTGGCAAATCCGTCCCTGCAAATGGCATACCTGCCCCAGCCTGCATATAAATGTTTTCTTCATTCGACAACATCAAACATATATCCGCCCAACGTCCTTTGAAAAAATGCAGTATTGCTTCGACTTCTTCTTGCTGAATAGCACGTCGAATCATTGTTTTGCCATTTTGATACACATGGGCACCATTATCAGCTACAAAAATCAGTCGTTGCTCAAATCCTTGGCATAATTGTAGCAATCGCCCAATCCCATTGCCACTCGCGATGACAAAGGGAATCTTTTTCTGATCTAGTTGATCCAAGACCCGTGAAAATCGCTCCCTATCAAAACTCCCCTGGCCATCTAAAAAGGTCCCATCCATGTCTGTTGCAATTAATCGAACTGTCATCTTCTCTCTCCTTACCATACCAAATTGACAAAGTCTTTCATTTCTTGATAGGCTGTATCCACACGCGCCTGCGTATCTAGATCCAATTGTCCATAGTATCGACCACCAGCGACCCAGTCTTCCAATACATAGGTCTGATAGCTAAAACGCTCATAACCATCTAGTGAATACGTTCCCTGAGAGATACGATTCACCCAGGTTGGATGCGCTTGGGCTGTCCGAATACTTGTCTGCCCATTCTCTTTCTGAATCCTTATATCCATCAAGACACCCCGCTCGGTCCATTGGGAATTTGGTGTATCATCCATGCTTTCAATACGCTGATTGGACAGGAAATTCCCCATCGAATAGATAATCAATTTTCTCTGACCATTTTTTTCAATAATCTCTGCGGGCTCGACTACATGCGGATGCCCACCAAGAACGATGTCTGCTCCCCAATCAACCATTTGATGGTACAAACTGGTCTGTTCCTCCGTAGGCTCCAACTGATATTCCACACCCGTCTGAGGCATGACGATGGTAATATCTGCCTCTTTCTCGGCTCGCTCAATCTCTGCCCGCATCTTTTCTTTATCAAAATCCGATAAATAGGCATCATATTCCTCCTGACTCAGCAAAGCCTCCATCCCATTGAAACCGTAAGCATAGGCTAAAACAGCTATACGGATACCATTGACTTCCCGAATGTAGAGTGGTGCAGTTGCCCGATTACCTTCGGCGTAGACACCGACTGTATCCACACCTGCATCTCTAAATGTATTGACAGTGGAAACCAATCCAGAAAGATGTGAGTCCAAGATATGATTGTGGGCCAAATCTACTAAATCGTAGCCTGCATCATGGATATTGTTGGCGACAATGGCAGGCGCATTAAAAAGTGGGTAACCTGCTAATTCGACATCTGGGGAAATGGTCCCTTCAAAGTCTGCGATAGCGAAATCAGCCTGTTCTATCCAGGGCTTTACGTAGGTAAAATTCTCAGAAAAATCGTAACTTCCATCTGGCTGTTCTGCTCCTCGAAGAATAGGCAAGTGATAGAGTAAATCTCCGTGGGCCATGATGCGAACAGAATTATCTGAGTGCATTGATTCTGATGCCTGATTCAGCCTAGGAACTAGGTGTTCGCTTACAATAATAATCGCCAAGATAATAGTCGCTAAGCCACAAATAAAAAACAAATGCATCTTTGTCCGATAGGACGCATATCGTTTTCTGCGAATAGAGTTCGCCCTTTTCTCCATACCTTTACCCTCATACTCCCTACTTAAGAACCTTTGTTCAAAATACAGTCAGTAGTCCCTCAAAAAACTATTTCTTCCATAAAAGTACATCACTTATAAATAGATGTTCTAATATTAGTATACGACATTTTTGCTAAAAAATCTAAATAAAATCAGAATTCCATCTCACAAATATATGTTTCCGACTATGTATTCCATTCCTCAAACGATTATCAGGTCGATCTTCACAGACCATTTAAAAAGAGCTAACATTATCCCTTCCTAACTCCCTAAAAGACTATCTGGGAGAACGGTACAATGTTAGCTTCTTTTTATGTCTTCAACAGATGATTTTAATCATCTAAGTGCTGTAGCTTGCCACGAAAATCTTCAATGGTCTCGTAGCCTTTTTCAGCCATGATGGCCTGCAATTCAGCCGTAATGCGTTCAAAGGCTGCCACACCTTCCTTTTGCAGGGTTGTTCCAACTTGAACCATGCTGGCACCACAGAGAATGTGTTCGAAGGCATCTCGACCTGTCAAGACGCCACCAGTCCCAACAATCTGAATCTCCGGTTTCAAGCGCTGGTAAAAAGCGTGGACATTGGCAAGAGCAGTCGGCTTGATATACTCTCCACCGATACCACCAAAACCATTTTTAGGCTTGATGACAACTGACTCATCCTTGATATAGAGACCATTTCCAATCGAATTGACACAGTTGACAAACTTCAAAGGAAACTGGTTGAAAATCGTTGCTGCTTGGTCAAAATGCACAATATCGAAATAAGGTGGTAACTTAATACCGAGTGGTTTGGTAAAGTAAGTGAAGACCTCCTGCAAGATGGTTTCTGTCGTTTCAAAATCATAGGCAATCTGCGGTTTTCCAGGGACATTGGGACAAGAAAGATTTAACTCTGTTACCCCCTTAAAATCACTGGCTTCTACAGTTCTCAAAATCTCATGAGTCTCATCAGGCGACATTCCAACTACAGATAAAACAAATGTGCGTTCTGGCTCCGTTTCCTGCAATTCTAGTAGATAATCCAAATAGTAAGCCAAGCCCTGATTTGGCAAGCCCATCGAATTGATAGAACCAAGCGGAACATTCTGATAACGTGGTTCTGGATTACCCGCGCGGTAGTCCAAGGTTGCTGTTTTTGTCACAAAAGTACCCGCCTTCGAGTTCTTAACCGCATCCAATTCTTCCTTGGTCATACACCAAACCCCTGCCGCATTCATCAAACAATTACCAAAGGTAAATCCACCGAGTGTCGTTGCTGTTGAAACCATCTTTCCTCCTATTTTCGCTCAATAGATACCAACCATTGTCAACCAGCCATAAAAAACTGACGGCTTTCCCAATTGGCATAACAAAGAGCGTCTTTTTTATTTGTTTCATTATAGCATAGCTTCTCTCGAGATAAGGCAAATCGCTGTCAATGTTCGTATTTTAAAAAGAGAGTCCAAATGGAACTCTCTCTAGGTTATTAATTTCTACGTCTACGCTGGTTAGCAAGAGCTAATGTTCCTAGCAATGCCAAACCTGTCAATCCTAACATTGACTCAACAGAACCTGTTGCAGGTAGAGTCTTAGTTTGGGTTGCAGTTACCTTGCTACTTGTTTGAGAAACTTCTGGTTTTGACAATGGTTTAGGAGTCGCTACAGGAGCCTGCTTCAATTCTTTAGCTTCCGCCGCTTTTTGCAAAGCTAACTGTGCTTCATAAGCAAGTCTCATGCTCTTATATTTTGTTAGAGCAGTTTCAAAATCTGTCTGCGCTGCTTGTTTGGCTTCCAAGGCTGCATCACGTTGTGCAAGAGCTTCTGCTGCCGCTACTTTCGCTTCCTCAAGCAACTGCTGAGCTAAACGATAGTTCTCTTGTGCATTGAGTAAGCTTGCAAGATAAGCTTCTGCTGCTTTCAAATCTGCGACTGTTTTGGCAAGGTTAGCCTCTGCAAGTTTCAAAGCTGCTTCTCTCGTTGCAGTTATTTCCTGTAAAGCGGATAGGCTTGCCTGTGCTTCTGATAAAGCATTTTTTGCAGTCGTCTGTGCTACTTGAGCGACTGATAAATCTTGTTTTGCAACACTTGCTGCTTGTTCTTTATCAGCAAGTGTCTGCTCAGCAGTAGTTAAGTCTTGTTTTGCAGCGGCTGCTTTTTCTTTTGCATCCGTAAGAGTAGCTTGAGCCTTATCAAGTTCTGCTTGAGCTTTCGTTACTTTAGACTCAACAGATAATAATTGGTTATAAGTTGTTTGACGATTTGCAACGGTAGCTTTCGCAGTCTCTACACTTGTCTGTGCCGCTTGACGTGCTGTCTTAGCTTTCGCAAGTTCGGCCTCCTGCTTCGCTAAATTCGCTTTAGCTTGCTCAACTGCATCGCGTGCTTTTTGAATATCAACTATTTTGACTTTGACCGTTTCTTTCTTGCCATTTGGGAAGGTTACATACACGCTTGTTTCGCCTTCTGAGATACCTGTAAGCACGCCTGATTCTGAAACTGCAGCAATGTTCTCGTCTGCAGATTCCCAAGTTAGTCCTGAATAAACAGATACGACACGGGCATAGTTATCGTAAGGGGCAAAAACTGCCGAAACATTCAGCACTATATTCTGATTGACATCTGATATTATTTCAGGCGTTAGCAATTCGTAATCAAATAAATAATCTTCTTTGGCTTCTAAAATCTGTACGGCATCACCGTATAAACCAACCGCTTCTTCTGAGGTATCCCCTACAGTAAAGTGTTGTGCCACACCTGTCCACCCATCATTGCCAGCTGACAAGAAAGCTGATAGGGCTGTATGGGTGTAATTCGGGTTGATTAGTGATACATAGTGACCTACTACCGCATCCGGAGTCTGGTTCACAAAATCTTCTTTTTCTGCGTAGAACTGCTCAATAGCCGTCAACATTGCATCACCTGATCGACCAAAATTCCAAGCCAAATTCTCAGAACGTACGGCTACAATTTCAGGATTATCAGTGTCTACAGTAAAGACGCTCTTATCTGTCCAACGAATGTGCCCCAAGGTATACTCTGCCTCTGCAGCACGAATTTGAGTTGTATACTCTAAAATAGTTGACCACTTAAGAGGTACATAACGATCTACAAGGCCCTCATCAAAAGCTTCCTTACGAATTTCATTAATTCTAGCTAAGATAGCTGCTTGATCAGGTTCGTAGAAGGTGCCTGACACACCCACCATAGCATTTCCTTCAGACGGCTCTTCAACCTCTGCTCCGAAGAATTCTAGCGGAGTTAATTCTGTTCCATCTGAAACCAAACTAGCTAGATATGCTTCTGCTGCTGCAACTGCCGCTTGGGCTTCTTTAACACTTGATTCAGCCGTAGTCACCGCAGCTACTTTTGTAGCCAAATCAGCCTCAGCAGCGGCCTGTGCTTGTTTGGCTTGAGCTAAGTTCTCCTTGGCTACCGCCAATTGTTGAGCTGTTTCCTTATCAGCTTGTTCAGCCGTTTGCAAAGCGGCTTGGGCTGCCTGAACTGCTTGCTCGGCAGTTGCAACTTGGTTGGTAGTTGTCGCTACATTTGCCTCTGCTGTTGCAAGAGCGGCTTGGGCTTCGGCAACTTGGTTAGTTGCTGCAGTAGCCGTAGCTTGTGCGGCAGATAATGTAGAATTAGCTTTTTCATAGGCTGTCTGTGCTTGAGCCACCTTCTCAGCTGGAACCTTTTCAGCCTTCTTAGCCTCAGCCAGTTCCTTTTCAGCAAGAGTTTGAGCTGTTTCTTGACTGGCAGCTGTTTCTTTTAACTCTTCTATAGTAGTCTGAGTCTTTTCGATTTCTTCCTCAGTAGCCTTCGCTACAAGCTCTTCAGCTTTTGCTAGATTATCAGTCGCCTCCACAACGCCTTGAACAGCGTTAGCAGCAACTTGTTCCTTAGCCGTAGCAGTATTTGAAGCAGCTTGGACAACTTGCTCAGCTTCTGTCACAGCTGCCTGTGCATTTGCAAGCTCTTGCTCACTAACAACTTTTACTGGTGCAGCTTGTTCTTCTGAGACAGTAGGAACAATAGTATCGGCACTGACTTGGTTTGCTTGAAAACCAACTGTCCCAACAGCTAAAACACCTGTAGCAAGCGTTACTGGAATAGCAACAGATTTCTTTTTCATATATATTACCCCTATATTTTACTTACAACTTTTATATTATACTATCATTCCTCATTTGTCAATGTTCGTATGTAAAGAAAGTCTACTTTTTGTCTACTCGCAACTTGCTCAGAAAGTTTAGAAAAATTATCATTTTTTTCTTTACATTTAAAAATCATGGTGCTATAATAATTATCAGATAAATTAAATTGTCAGACAATTTAATAAATAAAAAAGAAATCAGGTGATCCCATGTCAAATGCCAAAGCTTACATCCAAGCTTCTTTTGAAGCAGTCAAAGCCCGCAACCCACATGAAACAGAATTCCTTCAAGCTGTAGAAGAGCTCTTCTCTACACTTGAGCCTGTTTTTGAAGCACACCCAGAATACATCGAAGAAAACATCTTGGCCCGTATCGTTGAGCCTGAGCGTATCATCAGCTTCCGTGTTCCATGGACAGATAAAGATGGAAATGTTCAAGTCAACCGCGGCTACCGTGTTCAGTTCAACTCAGCTGTAGGTCCTTACAAAGGCGGTCTTCGCTTCCACCCAACTGTAAACCAATCCATCTTGAAGTTCCTCGGTTTTGAGCAAATCTTCAAAAACGTCTTGACTGGTCTTCCAATCGGCGGTGGTAAAGGTGGTTCAGACTTTGATCCTAAAGGAAAAACTGATGCTGAAATCATGCGCTTCTGCCAAAGCTTCATGACTGAATTGCAAAAACACATCGGACCTTCACTTGACGTCCCTGCAGGTGACATCGGTGTCGGTGGTCGTGAGATTGGTTACATGTACGGTCAATACAAACGCCTTCGCCAGTTTGATGCAGGTGTCTTGACTGGTAAACCTCTTGGCTTCGGTGGTTCTCTTATCCGTCCAGAAGCAACTGGTTACGGTTTGGTTTACTTCACTGATAACATGTTGGCAGCAAACGGCAAATCCTTCAAAGACCAAACAGTCCTTATCTCAGGTTCTGGTAACGTTGCCCAATATGCTGTTCAAAAAGCTACTGAACTCGGTGCAAAAGTTATCTCTGTTTCAGACTCAAATGGTTACATCATTGACGAAACTGGTATCGACTTTGACCTCTTGGTGGACATCAAAGAAAAACGCCGCGCTCGTTTGACAGAATACGCTGCAGAAAAAGCGACTGCTAAGTACTTCGAAGGTTCTGTATGGAACTACGATGGCAAGGCTGACATTGCCCTTCCATGTGCGACTCAAAACGAAATCAACGGCGAGCAAGCTGCTGCCCTTGTGAAAAATGGCGTTTACTGTGTGGCTGAAGGTGCCAACATGCCATCTGACCTTGATGCTATCAAAGTTTACAAAGAAAATGGCGTTCTTTACGGCCTTGCTAAAGCAGCCAATGCTGGTGGTGTAGCCGTATCTGCCCTTGAAATGAGCCAAAACAGCCTTCGTCTTTCATGGACTCGTGAAGAAGTAGACGGCCGTCTTAAAGACATCATGGCAAACATCTTCAACACAGCTAAAGAAACTGCTGAAAAATACGACCTTGGTACAGACTACCTTGCAGGTGCTAACATCGCAGCCTTTGAACAAATTGCGGATAGCATGATTGCCCAAGGTTTAGTATAAGCTTACTTTTAGTTTACTAAACTATAATAAAAACGCCCCCAAGATTGACGTGCTAATTTTGGGGGTATTTTTCGTTAAAAAAAGAGGAGAACAGTGGATAAACATGTTCTCCTTTTTAAAATGTAAAAATAACAGATAGGTCGATTATCAAGCCGAACAATCTGAACCAAGGAGCGTTATAAACCCGCAAAATTGTGCAGTATTTAAAACTTTTTCTACAGCGATTAGATACCTTCTGCGACTAATTCTGTCCACATGGCATCTTCGTATGTAAAACCAAAGTTTGTTTCATCATCTATACCGTAGATAAGTTTTACTTGTACTTTCTCTCCTGGCTTCAACTTTTCAACTAGATTCACATCATAGGTCCGTAAATCCAGAGAAAATGGAATCTGACTAACGGGGTCCATGAGACTGAAATAGTATTCATCAAAATAGAGTTCTTCTGCGGTCGAATTTTCAACTTCCATTTCAACAACATAAGCTGTGCTGTAGTAGCTATCTACTAGTTCTACGCTATCGTCTTTGCCCATAGACGTTACTGTTACATGAAGACCATCAGAAAAATCAACTGAGTCACCAACTTGATACTCCGTGTATTCCACAGTCTCGTCAATGTATCCGTCACTACCTATATCCCAATTATCAAAATTTGCTGCGCTTAGGCCAATCATAAAAATAAAACAGGTTACTCCTAGGATAAAGGAGAGAACGGCACCAGCAATGGTTGTCCAAAAGAGAGGCTGTTTGTGCAAGGGTTTCTTCTTATAATACATCTGCCCATTTTCAACGACAAAATCTTTTGTTTGCATAATAAACTCCTTATTTTAAAACAGTTGGTCCACTTGAAGGTAAATCTATTCCTGCTTGACGCAGAGCATCTTGATAAAAACCAAAGAATTGATGATAGATTTTGTTCTGTTGACCGTTGGCTACGAAAAGATTAACACGAAATACAAACTGTCCCGAAATAGCGTTTTGGGGACCTAATACAGTCACACCTGTAATCTGGTCAAAATTGCTGATTTCTCTCAAATTGACCTCTTCTATTACGCGATAGACTTGTTCCAAATCGGTATTAAATTTGAGTGGAATATCGATTTGAGCACGCATGTCCCCTCTTGACTGATTGGACACCACTAGAATGTTGCGATTGGGAATAAAATGCAATGTCCCATCTGCATCACGTACTTGTGTTGTTCGGATTCCCATGCTAACGATGGTTCCTGAAATGGTAATGGGCCCGTTGGTTAACTTAACCACATCTCCGACGTCAAACTGTCGTTCAATTAAGATAAAGAATCCATTGACCAAGTCTGAGAGAAAACCTTGTGCGCCCAGCCCAACAGCTACCCCAGCAATCCCGGCTCCTGCAAGAAGACTGGATACCGGCAAACCGAGGATACTCAGAATACAGTAGATAAGGATAAAGTAGAGTAGATAATTTAGGATGCTTTCCATCAGACGACTGATGGTCTTCTGACGACCAATGTCTTGTGTAGATACCTTTAGAGAGGGAACCAAAACCTTTTTCACAGAAGCTTTGGCTATCTTCTTGATAATGTAAAATGCAACAAAGAGTAAAACAAGCGATAAAACCTTATTTAGACCTGCTGTCACAATGGCCTCAATGTTAAATTGAGACAAATACTTTGTAATAAAATCATTCATGAGATAATTATAGCAGAAAACATCCTAAAAGAACAAAAAGACAGCCAAGTG
This sequence comes from Streptococcus sp. 2018110, assembly GCF_019754115.1. Classification (NCBI taxonomy): domain Bacteria; kingdom Bacillati; phylum Bacillota; class Bacilli; order Lactobacillales; family Streptococcaceae; genus Streptococcus; species Streptococcus sp. 2018110. Next base: position 19,161 of record NZ_JAIJZO010000007.1, read on the forward strand.
GCTGACTTAGAACGTAGACAAACTCCTAAAAATATTAAAAATTGAAGAAGTTTGCGAAAGATAGCAAGTCATTAAACTCTTAGAAACATTGATATTTCGCGTTTCTGAGAGTTTTTTATTTTCAACATAAAGAAAAAAGATTGAAGAAAATTGTCCAAAATGGACTTTTTCTTCAATCTGAGACAGCCAAACGACTGTCTTTTATCTTATTTCTTCTTTGCAAAATACTGGCGTGTCTCCTTGATGATAACAGGAGAGAGAGCTAGTAAGGCAATCAAGTTTGGTAGGGCCATGAGACCATTTACAATATCTGCAATGGTCCAAATCAAGTCTAGTTTGAGGAAACCACCAAGGGCTACCATTGCCACAAATAACAGACGATAAGGCAAGATGGATTTGGTACCGAATAGAAACTCGATACAGCGTTCACCATAGTAAGACCATCCGAGAATAGTTGTAAAAGCAAAAAGTACCAAACTAATCGTCAAGGCAATAGATCCTGCATTGCCAAAAACTGTTGCAAAAGCTGCCTGTGTCAGAGGAGCTCCTTCCAATCCTTCGACAGACCACTGACCTGTCACCAAGATTGTCAAACCTGTTAAGGTGCAGATAATAATCGTATCGATAAAGGTACCCGTCATAGAAATCAAACCTTGCTCAACAGGATTATCCGATTTGGCTGCTGCAGCTGCGATAGGCGCCGAACCTAGACCAGATTCATTTGAAAACACTCCACGCGCAATACCACGTTGGATCGCTTCTTTTACAGTTGCCCCTACAAAGCCACCTACTGCTGCTGCAGGTGAGAAGGCAGATTTCAGAACCAAACCAAGTGTCGGCAACAGTTCATTCCAGTGAACTACCAAGACTATCAAACTTGCCAAAATGTATAAAATTGCCATGAAAGGAACGATTTTGGTCGAAACATCCGATATTTTTTCAATTCCCCCAAAGATAAAGAGAGCAATTGAAATGGCTGTCACAATGCTGACCAACTGGGGAGCTAATCCAAAACTCGAAGACATGGAAGATGCAATCGAATTAACCTGTGAAAATGTCCCCATCCCCAAAAGCGCTACGAGGACACCTGAGACAGCAAAGAAAACAGCCAAGGGTTTCCACTTCTGTCCCATCCCCAAGGTGATATAGTGCATAGGCCCACCTGCTGCTTGACCATTGGCATCCTTTGTACGGTATTTAATGGCTAAAAATCCTTCCGCATACTTGGTTGCCATCCCGAAAAAGGCCGCTACCCACATCCAAAAAAGAGCCCCTGGTCCACCTGTCGTAATGGCTGTTGCCACTCCGACGATATTTCCCGTACCAACTGTCGCTGCCAAAGCTGTACAAAGAGCCGCAAAGCTAGACACATCTCCCTGACCAGACTGGTCACTAGAGAAAATCAGACGAAAGGCGGTTGGTAACTTGCTAACTTGAAACATCCCTAAACGGAGCGTAAAGTAAACACCTGTACCGACCAAAAGTATTAAGAGAGGCGGTCCCCAAACAAGATTGTTGATAGCCTTAAATAGTTCTAACATAGTTCCTCCTAAGCATAATTCTTAATCCGATAAAGCTGCCGGAAAAACAAAAAGAGGCTGAACCCTTCAACCTCTAGAATCAACGTGAAAAATACAGAAAAAGCTTATTTTTCAACGCTCTGTCCTTTTACCTGAGAGTTTCAGTAGCTCTACTTTTCCAAGCAGAACTACCTTGCCCCTTCGGTGCCAAAATGGTCTCTCCAGAGTTCCGTCCATTGAACAGTCAGTTTCCCTTCTACCCAATATCAACCGGTTATTCAGTTTTATCTAGTTTTATTTTAATCTAATTTCACGAAAAAATCAAGAATATTTTCTGATACTCAATGAAAATCAAAAGTGGCCTAGGAAACGAAGCCGAAGATAGAACTCTGTTACTGTCTTGTTTCAAGGTAACAGGCTGAAAAGCTCCACCGGAGCTTTTTACTCATCAAGGCTCTTGACAACAGATAATTTTGATTTTCGAAGAGTATGAATTTTTACAAGTCTTCCATTTTTATGATAAGGTCTGCTCGCTCCCAAATCAAAGGATTATGGGTCGCAATCACAATTAGCCGATCGGGGCTCTTCAAGGATAACAAAATATCCATAATTTCTTGGGAACTCTTAGGATCTAAGGCAGCCGTCGGCTCATCTGCTAAAATCAATGGAGGATTTTTCAGGATGACTTTAGCAAGTGCTACCCGTTGAGCTTCCCCTCCTGAGAGTTCATAGATAGGCTGGGACAAGTCCAGATAAGACAGACCAACTGCATCAAGTGCCGCTTCCTGCCTCGATTTCCTTTCGTCTTTGGACAATTTCTGACCAATCAGTCCCAAATCCAGATTTTCTCTGATTGTCTGACTTTCTAAAAGACCAAAATTCTGAAAGAGATAGCCTAATTCCTCCCTAAAAAAGAGATGGGGCTTCACCTTTTTCAAATCCTTCCCCTTGTAGAGAATGTCACCTGCATCATAGGACTCCAACTTGGCTAAAATATTCAGCAAGGTCGTTTTTCCGCTACCACTGGCACCTATCAAGGCATAGACCTTTCCAGCCTGCAAGTCTAGCGTTACATCAGAAAACAAGCTGCGTTTCCCAAATTTCTTTTGAATTGATTGGATAGAAAACATACTAGGCTCCTTTCAAAATACGGATATTCCAAGCTACGTCTCTCCTCGCCTGCCACCTCAATAAACAGAGGGCATTGACCATAAACAAGGCAAAACTGATACTACTTATGAAAATGTGACCTGTCACTACCATGCTTGCTCCAAGGGCCAACAAGAGGGAAAGCAGTTGGAACGTTAGGTATTTCTTATGGATTCCCAAGAAATCCATCCCTGCAATTTCTTTGATGAAAATCTCACGTTTAAATTCTTCAAAGTATAAAAGATTCATGGTATTAAACAGGACAATTGATGTCACAATCCCTAAAATGGCACCCATAGATGTTGAAATGGTCTCTATCCGAATACGATCTAATAGTTCTTGAAATAGGGAGGAACTACTTCTCACTTCATTGACAAACTGAAACAGATTTCTTGCCTTCAATTCGCGCAAAAGTTTATCTCTGTTTTTAAATAGCAGACTGCTATCTACTTCATTCAGCCAAAAATCAGCAGATTCTTTTCCCAGACTTGACGGTGCCAGCACAACTAAAATAGGGTCTGTCAGGTATTGCACATGTTGACCAGAACGATGATTGTAGATAAATTGCTTCTGCCCATCTTTTAAATAGGCAACTTTTCCCTTGATGGTAGCTGAGCTTGCTTGATTAGCAGGTCTAACCATACGATTGATATAGTCTTGGTAAAGATGGAGATAGGTATCGCTTTCAGGGCGCAATTTTTCAGGTAATAGAAGTTGAAATTCACCTTCTTGTAGAGAAGGTAATGCTTCGTCCGACAAGTTTACATCCTGTATCTGCAAATAATTTAGACTAACGTAGAGGGTGTTTCCTGCTGGATGGTAGCTGTCAAGGCTTGTCCCATCTTCCAGTTGGGAGCCCATTAAATAGGCATTCAAATTACTTTTGACAAAGAGCGCGCCGTCTTCCTCCAAAGCTTGCTTTAGTAAAGGATACCAATTTTCAGGCGAATTTAGTCTTGAGCGACCATCCGCAGCAATGTTCCAAGCCAAACTATAGTAATCCTCTTCTTTCTCCCACTGCTGGGTGCCTACTTCGTATTCCTGCCAAATTCCTGAATAATAGACGGTTTGAGCCACACCCAATGACACCACCAGTAGAGCCAGCATTTGTCCCATAACCATAATGGTCAGGATTCCTTGCAGGGGCATCTTCCCTTTTAACAAGGGTAAAAAGTGATAGGTTCGAATGCCCAAGGTAAATGTAGCAGCGAAAAAAAGGACAATCAAACCAAGCAAGAAATGATAGCCCACCAAGGCTGCGACCAGATAGTAGACAGAATAGCTATCTAATCCGATGAGATAGGCCAGTCCAACTGCTGGAAGAACCACAAATGGGATAGCTAGAGCTATCTCTTTCGCATTTTCCTGTAGAGATAGTAGAAATAAATGCCAACGTGAATCTCCTGCAATCAAACGGATGCCTGCTGTGCGCAATTGCCTTACATTGGCAATCACGACCAAAGCCATATAGGTAATGAGAAAGACCAGTATGGCTAAGAATTGACCACCTTGTGTCAGAAATGCGAGTAAAGTAGCAATAGTCGAAGGCTTCCGAATCTGAACCTCGTCAAATCCAATCGAAACAAGAAGAGACCGAAGTTCCTCTACCGTCGCTTTTCCTTGGAGAATAAAATATTTGGTTAAAAGTGCAGACTCCACCTTTTCTGATGCCTGAAATTCCTCCAGCCCTCTCGGCAGGGGAGATTTACTAAAGTTATCATAGGAAAAGGTACGTCCACCTGATGTACTTGGCTCAATCACCCGCCTGGCAATCACACTATCCGTCTGTTGAGAATATTCCTCTAATCGCTGTCGTACATCTGAGTAAGTCACGTCCTCAGATACCGACAAGGTGGTCACAGAAGGATAATAATGAACAAGCATAGTCTCCTTTTGGCTGACGCCCAACCAAATCATAAAGACGGCTAGAATGATCGTCGATACAAGTACAAATTTTCCTTTCATTCTAACTTCATCTCATTAACTATCTGCCATTTAATACACTCAACTGGATTTTTTCTTCCCTTTTCGCTTGTTTGTTCAGTAACATCCAACTATTTATCAACAGAGCCACAACTACTCCTAGGCAAACAATAACTGACTTTGTCATAAACATTGCCAAACCCATACCAACAAGAGCGGAGCCGACTTGTTCTCCTAGATAAGAACCATGCAATTCGATAAAACGCATCCCTGCTATCCGCTTGATGGCTATTTCTCTTTTAAAGGTCTCAAAATATAGAAGATTCATCGTATTGAACAATAGTATGGAAGTGAATATTCCAAGGATTGTCGGAGATAGGGTCATAAGAATTTCAAGTTGAACATTTTTTCTCAGGGTGTTGTACTGTTGCCTGCTAGATAATAAGCTACCTATTGTATTTTGTAAATTGTATTTGTCCAACAGCTGTTCCAGCATCTCCTTATCTTTGAAAAATACAAAATCTGGTAAGGCATTTTCCCAAAAATAGGACGTTTCTTCAAAACTTTCAGGTGATAGAACAACAATCAACGGAGCCTGTAAAGATTGCTCATAATTTATAGGAGTATGATTGTAAATGAACCATCGCTTCTCGTCTGAAATGTAATAAACGTTTGAATGCAAACTTATGGATTTTTCTCCATCCGCAAGCAATTTTCCTACCATGTCCTCAAAATACGCTTGGTAAACACTCGCATCATTTTGCAAACTCTTTGGTAATAATAATGCAATTTCTCCCTTGCCTAATTGCTTTATCTCTTCCAGCTGATTGAAATCGTACAGGCCACCTTCTGATTGTATATAATTCGGCGTCACATACAGCACCCTTTCTAGAGGAATTTCCTTGCTGGATTCAATGATGGTATGTTGTTTTAGTGTGTTATGCCGTAAATGGTGCTGGACTAACATTACATTATTTTTCGCATATGATTCTAAAATTACATGAGACCAAGCTATTCTTTGTTGCTGAGCCATCGCTTCATCAGCTGTGAATGCTTCACGATTCAAAGACAGACTAAAAACATCTTGTCTTTCTTGCCAAGCCTTTTCTCCTATCGTTAGTGTATGGAGAACTCCAACATATGTCAATGTTCGACTAACACCAATAGAGATGATACAAACCGCTAAACACTGACCTATTAGTAAAATAGCAAAAATCGCCTTGAGAGGCAACGCTCCCTTCATTAGCTTTTGTAACTGAGAAATGTTTAATGCAATCATGAATCCAACACTTGTTGATAAAGATAGGAACAAAAGCAAACAAGCATAAAAGGCAATACCGATTGCTACAAAACGATAATATACCATTGGCCAACCCAAAATTAAAATAGCAATCAGTCCAAAAACAAGCGCCCCTACTGTAGCCAATGCTATATCTCTTCCATCCACTCTTAAAAAACGACTAGCAATCTGCCAACTCCTCACACCTGAAAGTATCTCTATCCCTGCTGACCGCAAGTAGACAATCTGTCCAACTACTGTCAATGCAAGATTTGTGAGTATAAAGATAATAAGGCCTAAGCTCGGAGCTCCTCTACCAAGAAATAGACTTAAACTGTTTAATAGGGTCGGTCTATAAATATAGCTATCCACCAATCCTAGTGACTGTAAGACATTTTCTACCGCTTTGATGTCCAGATTCCCTTTTACAACATAGTAATTTTCAGCTAAGTTGACCTGACTAGCTACTAACCTATCCGCTTTGACCAAGCCCTGTGGAAGCTCCCCCTTCCCAAAAACATCATAACTGGTAGTAGTTCGCCCACTATCATCTGTTTCTGTTATTGTCTTAGCAATTAGACTATTTTCCTTTTCAGCTAAATTTGTCAGGGCATCCGACACTTCTTCATAGGTCACTTCTTCCCCTCGACTTAATATGGAAACCGATGGATAGTAATGATAAACTAAAGAATCAAGTTGCAGACTCACTAACCATATACAGAAGAGACAGACGCTAAAAGTAGATAAATAAGTAAATACTTTTTTCATAACGAACCCCATTTGTACAAAAAGGAGGTGGACTCCACCACCTCCCTATCATTAGAACCCGTAACCAAAATCAACATGTTCTCAAACATTCGTTGATATAGCTTTTTATTTTATCTTAACATATTAACAGTTGATTTTCAACCAATTTTAATTATTTTTATAAAAAATCTATACTTGATTATTAAATATCTTTCGATAGATATTCTTTCAAACTAAGATAACTATTTTGCGGACCAAAAAATTTGAATAGACATTCCGCTTCTCTATAATAGGAGAGAATTTCATCTTTTGATAGAAATCCCTCTCCGACATTTGCGATTAAACAAAGCGTATCTGCCAAAAGATAACAACTCTTCTTGTCTCGCAAGATTTCGATTAGGTCTGTCAATTCATCAATTGCCTGTGACTGCCTCTTCCTTTTAAAAAGATAGTGAGCGTGATTGTAGCGAATCTTGATATACTTATGAAAACTCTCTGTGTTTGATATATCCAAGTGGCTAAGCTTTTCTGAAATCCCCTCATACAAACTGTCTAAAGCCTCGTCTCGAGAAGTCAAGGCATAAAAATTAACCAAGCTATTGTATACATCCAGATAAAAACTAGATGTCTTACTGATTCGATGACTAAGTTCTTCCATACGTACAATTGCAGTATCTTCCTTATGATAATGATGGAAGTCCACTATACAAGCCAGATAAGTTAAATATTCACTGCTTTCCTGCGAATGAACAGCTTCTTTCTGCTTCTCTGCCTCTACAAGATAAGCCAGTTGATCATAGGAACGAGTGAACAGAGCTTTGTCCACCAATCGTTTAAATACCGTAATATCAGGCGCTTTATCTGATACACTTTCATCAAAAAAATAGTCCATAGACACCTGTAAGCGTTGTGATAAGGCAAATAATATATCCGATGTAGGAGCAACTCCTAATTTTTCAACTCGACTAATCAAACTCTGCTCACAAATTCCCTCTGCAAGTTCCTTTTGAGTAAAGCCAAGTTCCTTTCTTCTATTTTTAAAACGTTTACTAAGAATCATTTTCATAACCTTTCCATATATATCCCTTAAGAAAAATCTCTATATAGATTATTATATCAAAATCATCTTTCTGAACATACAATTTTAATACACAAAAAGCCTATTCTTTGCGAATAGACTTTCTGCGCTCATAAATTTATTTAATCAACTCCAAAAACAGGCCATATCCTGCTTCTTCCATTTCCTCTCTCGGTATGAAACGAAGGGCTGCCGAGTTGATACAGTAACGGAGACCGCCTTTGTCTCTCGGACCATCGTCAAAGACATGACCTAAATGAGCATGACCAGCCCGACTGCGAACTTCGATGCGGTTCATGCCGTGGGAGAAATCTTGGAAATAAGTCGCAACTTCTTTGCTGATTGGTTTGGTAAAGGAGGGCCAGCCGCAGCCTGAATCGAATTTGTCCGTCGAGAGAAAGAGGGGCTCACCAGTCGTAATATCGACGTAGATGCCAGCTTGGTCGCTATTCCAAAACTCATTTTCGAAGGGTCTTTCCGTCGCAGCTTCTTGAGTGACTTGATACTGGAGATCGGTCAAGCTGTCTTTCAAGACCTGCTGGTCTGGCTTTTGGTAGTCGGCAACATCAATCAGAGGGATTTTTGCCTGCCCAAGATCGATATGGCAGTACCCTTGGGGATTTTTCTTGAGATAATCCTGATGGTAGTCTTCGGCGGGGATGTAATGCGCGAGTGGCTCCACTTCAACGGCTAGGGGACGTCCGCCAAAGAGCTGAGACTGCTCCGTCATGACCTGCTCGATGGTCGGCAAATCAGCCTCATCTGTGTAATAGATACCAGTCCGATACTGGCGCCCCTTGTCAGGCCCCTGCTGATTGACAGAGAAGGGATCAATGACGCGGAAATAATAAAGGAGGATTTCCCGCAAATGGATACGAGTCTCATCATAGGCTAGATAGAGTGTTTCTGCGTGATCTGTTTGTTTGAGGAGTTGATAATTGGTCGTCTCCACCTGTCCATTGGCATAGCCAACACTGGTGTCGAGAATACCATCAATCTGGGAAAAGTAGCCTTCCATCCCCCAGAAACAACCGCCTGCTAGATAAATTTCTTTCATGTGAACTCCTTCTTATCTGCAAGCGTGGTTTCGTCACCCTTACAGATTTTTTTCTTTCATTTCTGCTTCCATTTTGAGGCGTTGAACCTTCATGGTCGCAGTACGTGGAATGTCGTCATAAGCCATCAAGATGGGTTCTTTCAATAGTGGTAGATCTGCAACCATTGCCCACCAAGCTTCCCAGTTCATCTCAGTATCTTCTGCCAGAGCGATAATCGGCTGTGGTGCACCATTGACATCGCGTATAATCACGACTTCTGATAAAAAGTCCAATTTATCCAGCAATAAATCCTCCAAGGCAAGATTGCTGTCGATGTGCTCAATGAGGTCAACCTGACGGTCTTTTAGAAGAAGTGTACCCTCTGGAGTCATGCAGCCGTAGTCACCACTATCCCACCAAGCACCGTACACATTATCTTGGAAACGGGCATCTTCTTTATAGTAGGTCACAGCACGGCCTTTTGACAGGAACTGGATATGTCCGTTTTCTCCAGCTGGGAGAGGATTCCCTTGGGCATCTGTGATGCGTGCTTCTGTGTAACCTTCCAGACCAATCCCCATATCTCGTCCGCTAACTGTTCCTAGATTTTCCAAACGATGGTAACGTAAAATCATTGGACCACATTCACTTTGACCATAAACCTGCATAAAGACTGGATGTTGCTCTTTAGAAGCCTCCAAGAAGGCGCGAAGCGTACCAATATTGATAGCATCAAAGGTTGAATGGTAATAACGAATGCTACTAAAGACCTCTGGTTTTTCCTTGGCCAATCTTGCCCATTGGACAAAGTTATTAGGATGGGTTTCCAGAGCACTTGGACGATGAAGAGCAAGCGCCCGTTCAACATCATCTTTTCTTGCAGAAGAAAGCGGGTAGAGGGGGAATCCTAGCCCAATCGCCGACGACACGCCGATATTATAGCGTGAATGAACAGGGGAGATGTGGAAGGCCAGCAAGCCTCTCTCCGTCATCTTGTCAAAAATAGTCTGTTGCCATGCTACTCGCCAGCCCATGGTCTGTGCTGTGTGGCAGATTAGTTTTGGAACACCTGTCGTTCCTGAAGTATGGGTCATGTACTGAATGACATCTTCTGGCAGGAGATTTTCTTCAAAAGCAACTGCTTCTTGCACTAGGACTTGGGGTAAGAATACCTTTGTAACCAGGTCAGTTCGGGTCATTCCTGCCACACGTTCTTCCGTTTCCTGGTCATAGACAATGAAAGACTTTTCCAATCGCTCCGCAAACACATCTAAATTCGAAGATGGCAAATGGTAGGAAATCATAACAGGAACAGCACCCAATGCCGTTACCGCTACTGCTAACAAATAGGTGTCAAAAGCTGGGCTCTTATACAGAACCACCTTGTCCCCATAGCCAATACCTGCTGCTGCAAATTGGGCAGCTCTTCTTTGAATGGCCTCAAAAACTGTTTGATAGGTATTTTCCAATCCTAATTCAGGGAAGGATGCGTAGGGTTGGTCAAAATAAATGGCAACATTTGGAAACTCTTGAGCTGCTGTTTTAAACTGACGATAGAGATTTAATGGTTTGTAATTAATAGTTGACATATCTAACCTTTCTAAAATGACAATGATAAGGTTATTATAACATCTTGTGCCAACCTTCACAATCTGATTTTTTGAACATACTTTCAGTTGTGAAAAAAACAAGTAGCGAATCTGAACTCACTACTTGTTTACATTTTCAATTAACCAATCTCTGCCAAGATAGCTTTGATTTGATCTTTCGTGTGGACACCAGCAACTTGTTTCACAACCTGTCCATCTTTTTTGAACAAAAGTGTTGGGATAGACATGATTCCAAACTGACGAGCTGTGTTTGGATTTTCATCAACATCCATCTTGTAAATACGCAATTCATCTTCGTCCACTTCATCTGCCAATTGCTCCAAAATTGGTGCTTGCATACGACAAGGACCACACCATGGTGCCCAAAAGTCAACAAGGACTACGCCTTCTTGTGTTTCAACTTCAAAGTTTGCATCTGTAATAACTTGAACCATAATTTTCTCCGTTTCTGTTTTTCTACTATCATTCTACACCAAAAAAAAACAGAAAGCGAATTTTTGCTACGGAAGAGAAATGAGTTAAACCTATCTATAAAAATTTCAGTTGTAAAAACAAATGGGTAAAGCCAAACTTGTCCGCAACGATACAAGCGAGAAATGAAAAATTGTTTTGCTTATCAAATCCAATTGTAACAATGAGACAAGGTGACGGAGTAGGTGCTACGGAAGAGAAATGAGATAGACATGCTTAGACAATTGTGATTTGAAAGCATGTTGGTCATTCTAAACTAGACCGCAGGGAGACGAGGGGGGACTGGGTGACTGTTCTTCCTGTCAAATCCAGTTGTAGCAATGGGAAAAGATTTACGAAAGGGTGCTACAGGATGAGATATTAATCTACCTCTTCCAATTTTGTATATTCTTTTGCCTTTTCTTTCACAACTTGTTGTACCTTTTTTGAAAACTCGCCTTTTATACTTGTATCAAAACTGTTTGCAATCAATTTTACGGAATTTTCTCCATCATTTCCAATTGTTTGAACTTTCTTCTTGTGTTGTTTTAAAATTGCATTCTTTTCTCGCAGTTTGAGTGGAGCATAGATAGAGCGAATCAGCCAACGTTCAATTTCTTTCTCTATAGCATTAATCGTCACGTAGTCTATCTGGTCAGCTTTGGTATATAAATCTTGCAACATTTGATAAAGTTGATGCATTGGCTCTCCCTTCTATTCTCGATATTTTGTATAAATTTCGTCAATCTGATCTTGCATTTTTCGGTACTGGTTTTTGTAGTAGGTATCCAAGTCCTCTTGTTTCTGATCCAATCGGTGAATGGAGCTGTATCGCTCTTGATCGATTGCGGTATGCCATTCGGACATGCCATTGTTGAGTAACTGGTGCAAGTCTCCTGTCTCATCTCCGACTTGTCGCAATTCAAACAGAACTTCTTGATACTTTTCTTCCAACATTCGAGTCAATATTCGAGTGGTTTCTTCAACATTTTCATAATGTTCTTGTAGTTCTTTTTGAGCTTTTCGTTGTTGGTTCTCAATATCCTCCCATTCCCACTCTTTCTTCATTAACTCTGTCTTTAATTTATCGTACTGGTCCATTCTTGTATCCTCTGTGCTAACGTCTGGTCTTCCGTTACTTTCTGCTCGATCCCTGCTTGGATTTGACTTTCTAAGTCCACTAAATCCTGCTTGAGTTGATTGGAACGAGTGATAAACTTCTCGACTTGATTGGTGCTATCTCCTACCAGACTATGATAGTCAACACCTGCACTGCTGTAGGCCTGTCTCACTTCATCAGGACTCAAAATGAAGCCAAAAGGGACATTTCCTAAGCTACTGTAGACTTCATTTACTTCTGTAAGGGTGGAAGTGGTCTCTTTTTCGAGTGTTTGGTGAGTGGTTTCCGCAACCTTAACCAGTCCTTGAGCCAGGATGCGGGCTTGTTCGCTGTCCAGATAGATGGTTTCACGCGAACTGAAGCCACCACGGGATAGGGTTTGTTTCATCTGTTGGAAACGACTTATTTCAATGATGATCGCATTTACCCCCTCAGTGGAAGAAGTCTGTAGGACCTTAATATTGTCAGAAGAGTCTAACTGATAGCCATAGGTCATATGCTGATTGCCAAGATCGATATCCTTACTTTCCACGAAGTGGACCATCCCAACGGAATCTAAACTTCCTTTGTCTAGGTCACGCCCAACCATACTGACAGGGTCTTTGGGATCTGCATAATTGTGAATCAGCCCTTTGACGGAGTCGACCCGTGCTTTCTGTTGGTCGTCTAGGATGCCGTATATATTAGGCCCGTTATAGATATACGCGCTCTCTAAACGGTTAATGTCGGTGTCAGATAAATTAGCAATGGCGTACTGGACATCCATCGAACCTAGGGAGTGGCCGTACAGATTGACTTTTGCATTTGGGTAGGTAGCCATTATTGTATTTAGAGCTTCCGAAGATGCTTTTAATTGTCCACTCGCATGGTCATGGTTCTGGGTATAGTTCGGATGATCTTGGGCAAAGACGCGCAAACCTAAAAAAAGATCGTTTTCAACCCAGTCATTCCACACATCTGCAGGTTTTGACAACACTTCATTTGGTCCAGTCGAGCCTCGAAAGAGAACCGTAACTTCCGTAACCTGGTCTTTGGGCAAATTTGGATCTTTCACGACAGCATAAACCTGTTCACCATTGCCATTCTCATTGTCGAAGTCGAGGGTGACTGTGCCGATGGGATTATCATACTGATCGTATAGTTCGTAATCTTTTGTAATTCCCGTATCGTATTCAGACATTGCTACCTGAAGATTAGGTTCGTCTACATATTTAATTTTCCCCATTGGCACTCTCCTCTCTCAGCTTTTTAGATAGTTTAGCAGAGACTCCTTTATATGCGGAGTGATAAGAGCCCTCACCATTATCAATCAAATTAAAATCCATATACATAGCAGAATCATTGTTAACTGTTACTTGCACCATCAACCCGCCCATAGGATTGTATTTTAAACTGTTCGTGTCAATTTCATAAGATTGAATGACCCCATCTTCTTCAAAGGCATTGGGATCTCTTTTTTTCATGAAATCTTCATAAACCTTTCTCGCCTCCTGACTAGTGGCGATTGCGACCATTTTCTCATGTTCCTTGTGTTGCATATATCCAATTCCTCCAATTCCAATCCCGATTACTAACAAAATGCCGATAATAATCTTCATTACTTTTTTCATCCTAGACCTCCTTTATGAAATCCTATCAAGTAAGACGCTTTCTTACCTCATAGTATAGCATAAAACGAGTGACCGTAGACTGTAATCTGAGCATTAGGGTAGTCCTTCAGGACCTGGTTCAGAGTTCTGGAAGCAGACTGAAGTTGGGGCGTCACTTCTGACTTATTAGATATAATATTGTGCGCCATCGGCAAATCATTATCCAGCCAATCTGCTGCAGCGCCTTCCTTCCCTGGACCTTTAGAACCTTGAAACAAGACTATCACATTGCCGTCAGGCTCTTCAACCACATAACCATCCAAACCTGTTGCATCTTTGAGTACCTTACGGACTGTGACGATGTATCTAGGGTGTTCTAGGGTTCCGATATTTACCTCATCTCCAAATTTGTAAGCTGAATACTCTTTGTTGGCAATTTTCTGTCGATCACGATCAGTATACTTTTCAGTCATTGTTTATTTCTCCAACTAATTTTTTCACTTCAGAAGAATACCCTCCCCCGGAGTATTCAATTTTTCCTGTATTAGAATCCTTTTCTAATTCGAACACCACTCTTAACTTTCTATCTGAATTCAAGAAAATATTAAAACTTATCCCTCCCATAGGACTATGAATGATAGAAGAATCATCGATTTCATATGTTTTTATCAGCCCTTCCTCTGAAAGGGCTTCATTATCTAGATATTTAAGTTGTTCTTCTACAATCTTCCTCACTTCCTCACCCTTCACAACCTCTACCATCTGGTCGTGTTCAATTTTTTGCATCAACTTAAATCCTCCTATTCCAAGTGCTATAGCGACAATAATGCCAACTAGTATTTTAACAACTGTTTTCATATCAGACCTCCTTTATGAAATCCTATCAAGCAAGACGCTTTCTTACCTCATAGTATAACATAAATTTAGTGGTTTAAATATATTAAGTGGAAGAAGTCTGTAGGACCTTAATATTGCCAGAAGAGTCTAACTGATAGCCATAGGTCATGTGCTGATTGCCAAGATCGATATCCTTACTTTCCACGAAGTGGACCATCCCAACGGAATCTAAACTTCCTTTGTCTAGGTCACGCCCAACCATACTGACAGGGTCTTTGGGATCTGCATAATTATGAATCAGCCCTTTGACGGAGTCGACCCGTGCTTTCTGTTGGTCGTCTAGGATGCCGTATATATTAGGGCCGTTATAGATATACGCGCTCTCTAAACGGTTAATGTCGGTGTCAGATAAATTAGCAATGGCGTACTGGACATCCATCGAACCTAGGGAGTGACCGTACAGATTGACTTTTGCATTTGGGTAGGTAGCCATTATTGTATTTAGAGCTTCCGAAGATGCTTTTAATTGTCCACTCGCATGGTCATGGTTCTGGGTATAGTTCGGATGATCTTGGGCAAAGACGCGCAAACCTAAAAAAAGATCGTTTTCAACCCAGTCATTCCACACATCTGCAGGTTTTGACAATACTTCATTTGGTCCAGTCGAGCCTCGAAAGAGAACCGTTACTTCCGTAACCTGGTCTTTGGGCAAATTTGGATCTTTCACGACAGCATAAACCTGTTCACCATTGCCATTTTCATTGTCGAAGTCGAGGGTGACTGTGCCGACAGGAGAGCCATTCGGGGTTTTGACTACACTATTCTTCACCATATCTTTGTTATACTGACTCATCCCAATTTGAAGATGAGGATCATCTATATATTTTCCTGCCATAGCTACTCCTCTAAAAATGTTGATAATTCTCCAGATAGTATGTAATAAGCTGTACTATATGTCCCATCTTCATTATCAATTAGATTAAAACTCATCGTTTTCTTTTTATCATTGTTGACATAAATCTTTGTCATTAGACCACCCATCGGATTATATCCCAGTTCCTCCAGCTCAACCTCGTATGTTCTAATTTTACCTTCCTTGGTAAGAGCTGCTGGTTCTTCCATCCTTAAATATTCCTCATAAACCTTTTTCGCCTCTTCACTAGTAGCAATAGCGACCATCTTTTCATGTTCCTTGTGTTGCATATATCCAATTCCTCCAATTCCAATCCCGATTACTAACAAAATGCCGATAATAATCTTCATTACTTTTTTCATCCTAGACCTCCTTTATGAAATACTATCAAATAAGAGCATTTCTTACCTCATAGTATAGCATAAAACGAGTGACCGTAGACTGTAATTTTAGCATTAGGGTAGTCCTTCAGAACCTGGTTCAGACTTCTGGAAGCAGACTGAAGTTGGGGCGTCACTTCTGACTTATTAGATATAATATTGTGCGCCATCGGCAAATCATTATCCAGCCAATCTGCTGCAGAGCCTTCCTTCCCTGGACCTTTAGAACCTTGGAACAAGACTGTCACATTGCCGTCAGGCTCTTCAACCACATAGCCATCCAAGCCTGTTGCATCTTTGAGTACCTTACGGACTGTGCCGATGGAAACTTCCTCGTCAAAAAAATTTGTGATTACAACTTCATCACCTTTTAAATATGGAGTATATTCTTCATATGCTACCTGTTGTCTATCAAAATCAGTTAAATTTATTTTTATTTTTGAATTATTCATTTGCTTCCTCACCTAATAACTTAGTTAAATCGGATGACTTTCCGCCTCCAGCTAGCTTAACAATGCCATCCTTTCTTTTTTCAATCCCATAATTTATATAGAGATTGTCATCGTTATTCAAATATACGGAAAAATTTATCCCTCCCATTGGATTGTGGTGAATTGAGACATTGTCAATGGAGTAGGACCTTATTATTCCTTCTTCAGTTAACGCTTTAGCGTCATAAGAAATTAACCTCTCCTCAACCATTTCCCTCACTTCCTCACTCTTCACAATCTCTACCATCTGGTCGTGTTCAATTTTTTGCATCAACTTAAATCCTCCTATTCCAAGTGCTATAGCGGCAATAATGCCAACTAGAATTTTGACAACTGTTTTCATCTTAGACCTCCTTAGCATAAACCTGTTCACCATTGCCATTTTCATTGTCGAAGTCGAGGGTGACTGTGCCGACAAATTGTTTATTTTCAGTATAAACATCGCGACCTTCTATCATATCTTTGTTATATTGAGTCATTCCTACTTGAAGGTGCGGATCTTCTACATATCTATTCATCTATTTCCTCCTTTAAGGTTTTTGATAATTTTGGAGAGACGGTATAGAATGTTGAATGATAGGTGCCATCCCCATTATCAATTAGATTGTAACTTATATCCATATATTCATCCTCGTTTACTATAACGCTGACATTTAATCCCCCCATCGGGTTGTATTTTAAACTGCTCTCATCCACTTTATACCATTGGATCACTCCATCTTCTGTCAGTGCTTTCTCATCTAAATGATACATCATATCCTCATAAACCTTTTTCGCCTCTTCACTAGTAGCGATTGCGACCATTTCTTCATGTTCTTTATGTTGCATATATCCAATTCCTCCTATTCCAATCCCGATTACTAACAAAATGCCGACAATGATCTTCATTACTTTTTTCATCCTAGACCTCCTTTATGAAATCCTATCAAGTAAGACGCTTTCTTACCTCATAAGTATAGTATAGCATAACCTAGTAAGTACTTGAACTGTATTTTGACCCATCCTATTCCCTATATCGCAGAAATATAAAAGCAAGAATAGACTGACTCTATCCTTGCTTGCTAATTCCTTATTTAAACGTCACAATGGTACAGCCTGAGCCACCTGCATTTTGTGGAGCGTAGCCGAACTCCTTGACTTGCTTGTTTCGGCGTAGGTACTTGGTCACCCCTTCTCGGATAACCCCTGTACCAATACCGTGTACAATGTCGACTTGTGCCAGATTGTTGAGAAGGGCCTGATCGATAAATTCATCCAGTTCCATCATAGCCTCTTCGTAGCGTTTGCCACGGAGATCTAAGCGGGCTTTTGGTCCTCGTACATTGGCACGTTTGACTGTGTGAACCTGGCGTTTCTTAGGCTGCTCTGCCTTTTCCGCCTTGACTAACTCAAACTCATCTTTGGCCAAGGTCATCTTAATCAAGCCAACCTGAGCTTCCCACCGTCCATCTTTAAGCTGATTGGTCAAGGTCCCACGTTGTCCATAAGCTGTAACGATAATGTCATCGCCCACCTTGGCTTCCCTCTGAATTTTAGCTTTTTTCAAGACTTTGTTCTTAGACAAATCTACCACTTCAGGTGCCAACTTTTTCAGCTCTGCCTTGGCTTCGATAATCTGGTGGGGCTTAAGACTGGCTGCAGCATGAAGATTTTTAAGAATGTCCTCGCTTTCTGCCAATGCCATATCTACAATTTCCTTGGCTTCCAAGCGTGCCTTGTTGAGCTCATTTTCCCGCTCACGATTGAGCTCGTCATAGAGCTTGTGGAGGGCTCGGTTCATCTTGTAATTTTCTTGCTCCACATCACGAATCTTGTCTAAGCGACGGCGGCTTTCAACCGTTTGGTTTTCCAATTTCTCAATAATGCGGTTGACATCGCTGTCCGTATCCGTCCAAGATTGGGCTGACTGGATGATGATATCCGACAAGCCCAAACGTCTTGCTATTTCAAAGGCATTAGAGCGACCAGGAACACCCTGCATAAACTTATAGGTCGGACGCAGACTATTGGTATCAAATTCCATGCTGGCATTTTCAATACCAGAGGTTTCTATCCCATAGGCCTTGAGCTCAGGGTAGTGGGTGGTCGCCATGGTCTTGATCCCACGCAGACGAAGGTCATCCAAAATAGCCATTGCCAAAGACGCGCCCTCCTGCGGATCGGTCCCAGCCCCCAACTCGTCAAAGAGAATGAGGGAATCTTGATCTGCCTCCGCTAAAATCTGAACCGTGTGGGTCATGTGACTGGAGAAGGTTGATAAGCTCTGCTCAATCGACTGTTCATCACCAATATCCGCAAAAATTTCTTTGAAGATAGCTACCCGACTGCCCTTATCAGCCAAAATAGGCAAACCAGACTGAGCCATAAGGTGCGTTAATCCCAAGGTCTTGAGCATGATGGTCTTACCACCTGTGTTGGGACCTGTTATCACGATAGCCGTCAACTGACTACCGAAATACAGGTCATTTGGTACAGGCTCTGCAATGAGCGGATGTCGAACGTTGAGAAGGGCAATATCCTGCTTCTCAGATAGTTTGGGGACAACTGCTTGATGATCACGCGCAAAGAGATGCTTAGCACGGACGAAATCAATATGTCCGATAAGCCATGCATTGTTACGAATCACGCCACTATGCGGACGGAGCATATCCGACAATTCCTGCAAGATACGGTTGAGCTCATGGCGTTCTTCTGCTCGGAGGTGACTGATTTCTTCGTTCAATGTCACCACTGCCCGCGGTTCAATATACACAGTCGAGCCAGAAGCAGAAATGTCATGGACAACCCCTGCAATCTTATTGCGATAGGTATTTTTAACAGGAAGGACATTGCGTCCATTACGGCTTGCCAAAATGCTATCGGACAGCATGTCCCCCTTGGTCTTCAAAATATCCTGCATGACCTGACGAACTTGGTCTTCAGCTTCACGGATTTTTCTTCGAATACGGGCTAGTTTTTCAGAGGCAAAATCCTCTACAAAACCAGCATCATTGATGGACTGGAGGGAGCCTTGTAAATGTGGAAAAAGCTCAATCTTCTCAAAGAGTTTATCCAGCTGGCTAAGACTGACATTTTCCAGATTTCCATAAAAATCCAAGAGAGATTTAGAAACTTCCAGGACCTTTTTAACAGCTAATAGCTCAGCGATATTGAGGTCTGTATCCAATTCCAAACGACGCATGGCTGGACCAATGTCACTAGTAGCAGCCAGACTGAAATAAGGATTTTCCACAAAAATCTGCGCTATGTCTGTCAACTCGTCGAAGGCCTGTTGGATACGGTGGACTTCCACCATGGGCTCCAACTGTCGTAATTCTTCAAAGCCCTGTTCCGTCAAGAGATAGGGCTCAATTTTTTGTCTTACCTTGTGAAATTCAAGGGTTTCAATAATTTTATTATTCATTTGTTCCTACTTAGTCTTTTCCTTAGGTTTATCTCATTATCAAAACAATAATAAGATAAAAATATAGTCTTTCCCAGTCTCTTACATTAAAAGTATAACAGTCAACTAATACTCAATAAAAATCAGACTAGCTCCAAAGGCTTGGGAAATATTTGGAGGTTGGAGATAGAGCGAACGAAGTTCGTTTCTCCATGCGCAGATATACTCCTGCCACTTTCTTATTTATGGTAGCGGGCTGTCAAGCTCCACTGGAGCTTGACACTCATCACATCAAATCAACAACGTTCTATTTTGATTTTCGAAGAGTATAAATGACGATAAAAAGGATAAGGTCTCCCTTACCCTGCTATATTACTCAACCAGAGAGATTTTAAAAAGCTACTAGTGAATGGTGTGTACTGAATCATGATGTTGGCAAGAAAACTACTGTGCAATTTATCTTGAATCATCGCTAACGGAATAGTTGATAGCAAGACCATCACAATCTGAAGAGAAATAAAAGTCACCAAGACAGCCAAGGCACCGCTTATGAGATTGGTCGTTTTTGTATCAGGATTAAAAGCCTCTAATAGATGGACAAATATTCCTATGAAACGCACAATAGCGTAAACCAAGACGTATATCAAAAGAAAGGCCAATCCCGCATAAAATACCATATCTAGGTCAAAGAGATATTTCTCATCAAAATAATAGTTGGAGCTCCCCTGAGTCGCATTGGCAAATGGCACCCAGAGATAAAGGAAGGATGCCAATTTTTTATAAGTAGCCGTCGCAACCACCAGAGCAATAATACTTCCCATGCTATAAAACGCCTGTAGAACTAGACCACGACTGTAGCCAATGTAGAAACTCCATGCCAAAATGAGAATAATTGCTAATGAAATCATACCTTGTCCTCAAGCTCATCTAAGTCAATCAAGGTCACATTCTTTTTCAAGACCTTTTCTTTGACGCTTGCAAGTTCTTGTTCCTTTTGTTCAAATGCCATCTCGCGTGTTAGTTGAACGGATAGAGCATTGATTGCCAACAAAAGCGCGAGGGTTTCAGGGTCCGCCGTCGGCATCTTTTCTTTGATAGCTTGGTATTTTTCCTGTGCAATACGCTCAATCTCTTCCATGAATAAATTATCATGCTCAGTTGTCAAGGTTAATTGCTTCTCGCCAAATGTAAATTTATATCGATTTAAGTTTGCCATATCTTACCTCTTCTTCTATCTATTATAGCGTAAAAAACTTGATTTGGCTAATCTCTCCTATAAAGAATGCTTTCTACGAGCAAAATCTACAAAGCGGAATTTATCAATTTTATGCTTGCTTTCTGTATATTGGAATTGCTGGGTATCACCGAGATAGACACGAGATTTAATCAAGACCAAATAATCATCCTTCGATTGCATTAGATCGCGCTCTTCTCGACTGGTCGGCTCTACCGTAATCTCTTTTTGTGCATAAGCAATATCAAGGCCTAACTTATTTTCTAGGTATTCGTAAATGGATTTTTCAGCAATAGCAGTTGTCAACTCTGGCACGACATCAACAGCAAGATAATCTGTATCCACAACAGAGACCTTACCGTCAATCGAACGTGTACGGACAACTTTCCACACCTTGCTATACGGCTCAAAACCTGTCAAATGCGAAAGGCTACTATTAACGGTAATCATATCTAAGCTGACAACATCTGTCTTGGTAGAAAGCTGGAGAACATTTGTCAATTCCTGATAAGAAGTTAACCCTGAAACTGGGAAATTGAGAATTTCTTGCTTAAGGACCATTGAACCACGCCCTTGCACTTTTTGAATCAAACCTCCCTCAGTCAAAATCGCCAACGCCTTACGAACCGTATCACGACTAACACCATAGATTTCCTGAAGCTGCTGTTCTGTCGGTAGGGAGCTTTCTGCCGGATAAACATTTGTCCGTATTTTTTCTTTTAAGTCATTATAAATTTCTTGGTATTTTTTCATCATTTCCTCGCAAATTCATCTGTCAAATAGCATACAACTATCAACATTATAACAAAATTCATTTCAAAATTAAAAAAAACTAAGCAAAAACGCTTGCATTATTTTTTGAAATCGGATACAATAATACCACAAAAGAAATTTGTCCGTACAAATTTCAAAAAAGACATACTTTTGGGAGATGTCTAAAAAATATAGGGTGACGGATTCCATAAGCCGTCTAGAAGGAAAAATATATGGGAAAATTTGAAAAAGAAGCCAAACAGCTCCTAGAAGCTATTGGCGGAAAAGAGAATGTCGATGCAGTAACACACTGTGCAACACGCATGCGCTTTGTTCTTGCAGATGAGAAAAAAGCAAACGTAAAAGTCATCGAAGACATTCCTGCTGTAAAAGGAACATTTACCAACGCTGGTCAATTCCAAGTCATCATCGGTAACGATGTACCAATCTTCTACAATGACTTTACAGCTGTGTCTGGTATCGAAGGCGTATCAAAAGAAGCTGCTAAGTCAGCCGCTAAAAGCAACCAAAATGCCATCCAACGTGTTATGACCATGTTGGCGGAAATCTTCACACCAATCATTCCTGCCCTTATCGTCGGCGGTTTGATTCTCGGTTTCCGTAACGTCTTGGAAGGCGTTCAGATGGAATGGCTTGGACAAGCCATGAAAGACGGGCAGTTGGTCTTTGACGCTGACGGTAACCCTGTATGGAACACCATCGTTCAGGTTTCTCCTTTCTGGAATGGCGTCAATCACTTCCTCTGGTTGCCAGGTGAAGCCATCTTCCACTTCTTGCCAGTAGGTATCACTTGGTCTGTATCTCGTAAAATGGGAACTTCACAAATCCTTGGTATCGTCCTCGGTATCTGTTTGGTTTCTCCTCAGTTGCTCAACGCTTATGCTGTACCTGGTACAGATGCAGCAACCATTGCCAGCGACTGGTCTTGGAACTTCGGTGCATTTAGTATTGCCCGCATCGGTTACCAAGCGCAAGTTATCCCTGCCCTCCTTGCAGGTTTGGCACTTTCTTATCTGGAAATCTTCTGGCGTAAGGTTGTGCCAGAAGTGGTCTCAATGATCTTCGTACCATTCCTATCACTTCTTCCAGCTATTATCCTGGCTCACACTGTCCTTGGTCCTATCGGCTGGACAATCGGTCAATGGTTGTCAACTATCGTATTGGCAGGTTTGACAGGCCCATTGAAATGGCTCTTCGGTGCGGTATTCGGTGCCCTCTATGCACCATTCGTTATCACTGGTCTTCACCACATGACAAACGCTATCGATACGCAATTGATCGCGGATGCTGGTGGAACTGGTCTCTGGCCAATGATTGCTCTTTCTAACATCGCTCAAGGTTCTGCAGTATTTGCCTACTTCCTCATGAACCGTCACAATGAAAAAGAAGCTCAGGTTTCACTTCCTGCAACTATTTCTGCCTACCTAGGTGTTACTGAGCCAGCCCTCTTTGGTGTCAACGTAAAATACATTTACCCATTCGTAGCAGCGATGATTGGTTCAAGTATCGCAGGCTTACTTTCTGTAACCTTCAATATCCAAGCTACTTCTATCGGTATCGGTGGTCTTCCAGGTATCTTGTCTATCAAGGCTGAATACTGGGGTGCATTCTTTATGACAATGATTGTTGCGATTGTTGTCCCAATGATTTTGACAGCTGTTTTCAAACGTACAGGTGCATTTTCAAAAAAAGAAGAAACTGTTGAAGAAGTTGTAGCCCCAATTGAAGCAGTTGTTGAAACTGGCGCTGCTATCGAATTGATCAGCCCACTTACTGGTCAAGCCAAAGAATTGTCACAAGCTACTGACCCTGTATTTGCATCAGGTGTCATGGGACAAGGTGTCCTTATTGACCCGAGCGAAGGTGTCTTGGTTGCTCCAGTCGATGGTGAAGTATCTGTCCTCTTCCCAACCAACCATGCCGTTGGTATCACTGCTGCAAACGGAGTTGAGTTCCTTATGCACATTGGTATGGATACTGTTGGATTGGAAGGCAAAGGCTTCACAGCCCATGTCAAACAAGGCGACAAGGTAAAAGCTGGCGATAAATTGATTAGCTTTGACATCGATGTCATTAAGGCTGCTGGTCTTGTTGGTGAAACACCAGTTATCGTGACCAACCAAACTGACTTTGACACTCAAGTTATCGGAAATCTTCCTCGTGCCATCTCGCAAGGCGAAGCTATTCTGACAGTTACAAAGAATTAATGTTCTAGGAGGCTGGGCAAAAAGCCCTGACCCACTTCTCAGTGTTCGTGTCAACATCTCAGCGCAGTGGTTGATTGGCAGATTTGTTCGTGTTTCACACTCCAAATCTGACCATCACGACTGTTGCGAACAAAGTTCGCTTCATCTCCAACCTCCAAAGGTTCCCCGAACCTTTGGAGCTATGCGGGGGTGGGAGTGAAACAGTCTGGGGATAGACTGTTTCAGCTCAACAACTAGAAATAAAGACTTGTTGACGAACTCTTTTTGACTTAGTCGAGTTCTTTCCCACTCCCTATCATTGCTTATGCAAGAAGGAAAAAATTAAGAAAGAGAGAGCAAAATGACAATAGACAAACGAAAGGTTGTTTATCAAATCTACCCAAAATCTTACAAGGATACAACTGGAAACGGTGTCGGCGACCTGCGTGGGATTATTGAAAAACTACCTTATCTGAAGGAGCTAGGGATTGACATGATCTGGCTCAATCCCTTCTACCCAAGTCCGCAACGGGACAACGGCTATGACATTTCAGACTATACAGCCGTCAATCCTGATTTTGGTACCATGGCTGACTTTGAAGACATGGTGGCTGTCGGCAAAGAGCTAGGTATCGAATTCATGCTAGACATGGTCCTCAACCACTGCTCGACAGACCACGAGTGGTTCCAAAAGGCCCTAGCTGGCGACAAATACTACCAGGATTTCTTTATTCTGCGTGACCAGCCAACTGACTGGGTTTCCAAGTTCGGCGGCAATGCCTGGGCACCCTTTGGCGACACCGGGAAATATTACCTCCACCTCTTTGATGTGACCCAAGCCGACCTCAATTGGCGAAATCCGCATGTTCGCGACGAACTCTTCAAGGTAGTCAACTTCTGGAAAGACAAGGGCGTCAAAGGCTTCCGCTTCGACGTTATCAACCTGATTGGTAAGGATGAAGTCCTAGAAGATTGCCCAATCAACGATGGCAAACCAGCCTACACCGACCGTCCGATTACCCACGACTACCTCAAGATGATGAACAATGCTACTTTTGGTAGCGACAAAGGCTTCATGACCGTTGGGGAAATGTCTGCCACCACCATTGAAAACTGCATTCTCTACACAGCTCCTGAGCGGGAAGAATTGTCCATGGCCTTCAACTTCCATCACTTGAAAGTGGACTACAAGGACGGTCAAAAATGGACCATTATGGACTTTGACTTTGAGGAACTCAAACGCCTCTTCCACACTTGGGGCGAGGAGATGTCAGCTGGAAATGGCTGGAATGCCTTGTTCTACGACAACCACGACCAACCTCGTGCCCTCAACCGCTTTGTTGATGTGGAGAATTTCCGCAAGGAAGGAGCAACCATGCTGGCAGCCTCTATCCACCTGTCACGCGGCACGCCTTACATCTACATGGGCGAGGAAATCGGCATGATTGACCCCGACTACGATAGCATGGACGACTATGTCGATGTGGAGTCTATCAATGCCTACCAGATGCTCTTGGACCAGGGACATACACCTGAGCAGGCCTTCAAGATTATCCAGGCCAAGTCCCGTGACAATTCCCGCACCCCGATGCAATGGGATGCTTCTGACAATGCAGGCTTCTCAACAGGAACCCCTTGGCTGAAGGCTGGCAAATCCTACCAAACGATTAACGTTGAACAGGAAAAAACTGGATCAATCTTTACCTTCTATCAAGAGTTGATTCGACTCCGAAAAGAACTCCCCCTCATCTCAGAAGGGGATTACAAGGCAGCCTACAAGGATAGCCAGAAAGTCTACGCCTTTGAACGCTTGCTGAACGGCGAAAAACTGCTAGTCCTCAACAATTTCTTCGCAGAAGAAGTTGAGCTCGACCTGGCAGACGATTATGCCCACGGCCAAGTCCTCATCAGCAACTATCCTGACAACAAACTAGGCAAAAAAATCATTCTCAAACCTTACCAAGCATTGGCGGTTCAAGTTAAATAAACGATAAAGCATCCGAAAACAACACTCTACATGTCAATTTTAATTTTCCTAAAATTAGAACCTGCCTTCGCAGCTCAGTATGTTACTTGTGAAGGCAAGTTCTTGGTTTAAGGTTTCTTTTAGGAATATATTTTATACTGTGATTTGCGCACGAAACAGCTATCTGGGGGGAGATAGTTGTTTCTTTTTTATAGTCATTTGAATTAACTTTGATACATCATCACTTTCGGCTTGCCGTACTCTACGAAAGTGACTTGTTTCGCAAGCCTTATTTTCAAACTAGAACGGGAGTGGGAAAGAACTCGACTGGTCTAAAAAAGAGTTCGTCTTCCCACCCCCGCACAGTTGATTAGGTCAGATTTGAAGTGTGAAACACGAACAAATCTGCCAATCAACCACTGCGCTGAGATGTTGACACGAACTCTGAGAAGCGTGGCTGGACTTTTTGCCCAGCCTCATTCTAGCTGCCTGCACCTCAGTTCCTTGTTTGAAAGTTAATTCATTCGACTATATTACTACATATAAAGAAATAACCGTTTCAGATAAGGCTGAAACGGTTATTTTTGTAAGTCTAATTAAAAGATACATGCACATGATCGTAATGGTTTTCTGTAACGCTACCACGGTCTGGCATCAGGTTCCATGTATAGGCTGGACCATAGATACTGTCATACGGCGCATAGAAACGCTGCTTCCAAATGATGTAGTTGATATTTTTAGAAGCTAAGTTTGCAACTGCATAAGCTGCCACTTGATCTCCTAGAGCTGAGCTCTCAGGCACCATAAAGTCAATTGCCAGACCTTTACCATGGTCTCCTGAATCACCTGCACGGTAACCAGAGAATGAGGTAATACCAAAGGCATTTGCCACTTCTGCGCGGAAGGCTGCTACCCGAGGTTGCAAGCCAACATCATAAGCACTTGTACTTGCTGTAGTGGTTGATAGGGCTGTCACTTGTGGAGTTTCAACTACAGGCTGTTCTACAACTTCCTCTACAGGCACTTCTACTACAGGTTGCTCTACAACTTCCTCTACAGGCACTTCTACTACAGGCTGTTCTACAACTTCCTCTACAGGCGCTTCTACTACAGGTTGCTCTACAACTTCCTCTACAGGCACTTCTACTACAGGTTGCTCTACAACTTCCTCTACAGGTGCTTCTACTACAGGCTGTTCTACAACTTCCTCTACGGGTGCTGAGTCAGTAACTGATGAAATTTGATCCAACGGAATAACCGTATCCTCAACCGTTACTTGATTGGTTGTTAGGTCAACAGTTGCCTGAACGGTCTCATTTGTGTTTCCCTGAACAGGAGCTTCAATCTCAACCTGAGTCACTTGATTGTTTTGGTCAACAGTCGTCGTCAGTACCGTATCAGGGAAAATCAAGTTGACATCTGCAATTTGATTCATTTTCGCCAGCAAGTCCATATCAATATTCATAGCTGAGGCGATGGCTGATAAGGTATCCCCATACTGAACAGTATAGGTCATCTTTCCTTCTTCTTGGACAATTTCTGGGCTAATTTCAGAAACAGTACGTGGAGCCCATTCGAGGGCTAAAACATTTGTCGAAATCATCCCTGTACTAAAGAGGGAAAGAGCCAATGAAGATGTGTATAACATCTTCTTATTGTTTTTCATGATGGGTGTTTTTCTCTTGCGACGCATATGTTGTGGTTTATTTGTTCTCTTACGTTTCATAATCTTATTCCTTCTTTATTTTCGAGATGGTTCTATCTTACCTAAATTAAATCTGAAAAACAAGCCTTCAACCGTTCTTTTAAATAAACTGTCTCCACTATGTAATCTTAGGACTTTTCTGTCACACAATCAATATAAATGTCATCTGACTGTCATATTATTAGATAATACTAAATGACGATAAAAAAAATGAGAATAAGGTAGTAACCCAATAATTGGCTACTAGCTCACTCTCATTTCAATTTTCGGATTAGTCAAAACCTTACATTTCTTCAGGATAAACCAAGCCCCATTCTTTGCGGAGTTGGGTCATGATTTCCATGACATCTTGGGTGTAGGCTAGGTGCATGGTGTTTTCGATGCCTGCGACAGCTTTTTCCATATCCGCCACTTCATAAGAAAGGGCCTTGGCTGTCTCGCCCGCTTCGATTACCTCTTGACGACCGTCTTCAGTATAGGTTATGACTGCTTTCTGACCACGAGGATACTCGTAGAGTTCGATATAGCCCTTGTCGTAGGCAATCGTTCCACGTTTTGGCTGTTTGGCATGGAGGGTCAGGGCGATGGTCGCCATTTCCCCTACATCATTGCTGAGCAAAATCCCTACCTGCTCGTCCACACCTGTCGGAGCCAATTTGACCTGGGACAAAACCTGGCTTGGCTTTTCCGTCATAAACCAACGTACAAAGGACAGAGCGTAGACACCAATATCCAAAAGGGCACCGCCTGCCAAGTTTTTATTGAAAAAGCGGTTGGTCATATCGTATTCCTTGTAGCTACCAAAGTTCATCTGAATCATTTTCAAATCTCCAAGCTTGCCACTGGCAACCACTTGGCTCAACTGACGATAGATTGGCATGTGGAAAATGGTCATGGCTTCTGCCAGGATAACCTGATTTTCTTCTGCCAGTTGAATGGCTTCTGCTAATTCTTCTGAATTAAGCGTAATAGACTTTTCACAGAGGACATGCTTTCCAGCCTTCAAGGCCTTTCTCAAATAATTGATATGGGTATTGTGAGGTGTAGAAATATAGATAATGTCTACTTCAGGATCCCCAAACACTTCATCGATTTCTCGATAAACTTTCTCGATGCCATATTTTTGCGCAAATTCCACACCCTTGTCATAGGTACGGTTGGCTACCGAATAAAGATTTCCTCCCATAGCCTGCAAGGCCTGAACCAATTCGTTGGCAATGACACCTGTTCCCAGAGTCGCCCATTTATACTTCATTTGCACTTCCATAGTGTACCTCACTTTCTTCTACCATTATAGTAAATTCCACCCTTTTCTGCACACTCTAACTAGCATTTGTGTTACAATAAGAACATGAATACCGTTGTACTAAAGGCATCTGCCCAGCAAAAACAAGCCATGATGGCTCACTATGACCGCTATCGGCAGACCAGCAAAAATCCTTACATAGAAGCATTTTTCAAACTGACCGGTGCCAGCCTGTCCATCTACACTTCTGGAAAAGTCGTTTTTCAGGGGGAAATGGCAGAGCAGGAAGCAGGGCTCTGGGGCTATGAGCCAGAAAAGTCTGGACAGACGACCATACCTGGTCAAAACCTGCCCATGATTGGTACAGATGAGGTTGGAAACGGGTCTTATTTTGGAGGTTTGGCAGTCGTTGCTAGTTTTGTCCGCCCAGAAGACCATGCCTTTCTCAAGTCGCTTGGTGTGGATGATTCCAAGAAAATGACAGACCAAAAAATCTGCCAAATCGCCCCTCTCTTAAAAGAGAAAATCCCCCACCAAGCTCTGCTATTGTCACCGAAAAAATACAACGAAGTCATCGAGCAAGGCTACAATGCGGTGTCTGTCAAGGTCGCCCTACACAATCAGGCTATTTTCCTACTCTTGCAAAAGGGTGTCCAGCCTGAGAAGATTGTCATTGACGCCTTCACTTCCAGTCAAAATTATCAAAAGTACTTGAAGAAGGAAGCCAATCAATTTGCCAACCCCGTCACTCTAGAAGAAAAGGCTGAGGGCAAGTATCTGGCTGTGGCAGTATCTTCTATTATTGCTAGAGCTATGTTTTTAGAAAATCTTGTCCAGCTTGGTCAACTAGTTGGGATGAATCTACCGTCTGGTGCGGGCAGTAAATCCGACCAAGTCGCAGCAAGCATCTTAAGACAATATGGTATGGCTGGTCTCAACCAAACTGCCAAACTCCACTTTGCCAATACGCAAAAAGCACAAAAATTATTGAAATGAGGAAAAAATATGGGAGCAATCCAAAAAACAAAACGCTCACCACTAGTCGCCTTCTTAGCTGAATGGGGCATCTTTTTACTGTTTATGGTAGCTTTTTTTGCCAGTCGTTACTTTATCTGGAATCCTGTCTCTGTCGATGGCCATTCCATGGACCCAACGCTTCAACACCAAGAAAAACTCATCATGCTAAAAACGACCTCTATCGACCGCTTTGATATTGTTGTAGCCAGCGAGACAGACAGCGATGGCAAGGAAAAACTGATTGTCAAACGTGTGATTGGTATGCCAGGTGACACTATTCGCTACGAAAACGATGTCCTCTATGTTAACGACCAAAAAGTGGACGAGCCTTACTTAGATGAATATCTAGCTGCATTCCAGAAAGATAAACTTCAAGAAGTCTATTCTTACAACAAACAATTCCAAGCTGTGGCCCAATCTGCTGAAGCTTTCACACAAGATGCCAATGGTTACGTAGACTTTACCGTGACAGTCCCAGAAGGACAATACTACCTGATGGGAGATGACCGCCTTGTCTCACTAGACAGTCGTAGTGTAGGAACATTTTCCCGTGAAAACATCAAAGGAGAAGTTGTCTTTCGCATGTGGCCTTTCAATCGTATTGGGACTGTTGATTAATACAAACAAGTTTGGAGCAATCCGTTCCAAACTTCTTTTTTCACTATTTTAGGAACTATTTTCTATGAACGAAGTGTATTTTACCGGTACTATTGACCGGATTATTTTTGAAAATCCTAGTAATTTTTATAAAATCCTTCTCCTTGAAATCGAGGAAACTGACGCAGAATATGACGACTACGAAATTATTGTAACAGGGACGATTGCCGATGTCATTGAAGGAGAAGACTATCGTTTCTATGGCAATCTGGTCACCCATCCCAAGTATGGTCAACAGCTACAAATTTCTCGTTACGAACGCAGCAAGCCTACCTCAGCTGGTCTGGTTAAGTATTTCTCCAGCGACCATTTCAAGGGAATTGGACGTAAAACAGCGGAAAAAATCGTTGAGCTCTATGGCGAGGATACCATTGATAAGATTTTAGCTGAACCTGAAAAACTAACCCAAATCACAGGCCTATCCAGCAAGAACATGCAGGCATTTGTGGAGAAACTCCGCCTCAATTATGGAACCGAGCTGATCTTGGCAAAACTAGCTGAGTATGGCATTCCCAATAAATTGGCCTTTCAAATCCAAGACCAGTATAAGGAAAAAACACTTCAGATTATTGAAGAAAATCCCTATCAACTGGTCGAAGATGTCCAGGGCCTCGGCTTCACCATTGCCGATAGGATTGCGGAAAACCTGGGAATTGCCAGCGATTCCCCCCAACGCTTTCGGGCAGGTATGCTCTTTAGCCTCATTCATCGCTCCATGGAAACAGGCGATACCTATGTGGAGGCCAGAGACTTGCTGGAAGCAACCCTTGAACTGCTGGAAAAATCCCGCCATACAGAACTGGACCCTGCCGCTGTTGCCAAAGAATTGACGGGATTGATTGCAGACGACAAGGTACAGCAAGAAGGCACAAAGATTTTTGACAACAGCCTCTACTTTGCCGAACATGGTATCCATAAAAACTTGACCCGCCTGATGGGAAAAAATGGCTTC
The DNA here is from genome assembly GCF_019754115.1 of Streptococcus sp. 2018110. NCBI lineage: Bacteria > Bacillati > Bacillota > Bacilli > Lactobacillales > Streptococcaceae > Streptococcus > Streptococcus sp. 2018110. The sequence continues at coordinate 50,403 of NZ_JAIJZO010000007.1, forward strand.
AAGCCCTTCCCACGCGCAGACGTTGAGGCTGCCATAGCAGAGCTGGAAAGTATGTCCTCCCTTACCTACGATGACATTCAAAAAGAAGCCATTGTCCAAGCCATTACCAATCCGCTATTCATTCTGACAGGCGGACCAGGAACTGGAAAGACAACGGTTATCAACGGTATTATCGCAGTCTATGCCATCTTGCATAAGATTGACCTTACTCGCAACCGAGAAGAATGCCCTGTCCTCCTAGCCGCTCCAACTGGACGAGCAGCCAGACGGATGAATGAATTGACAGGTCTGCCTTCTGCCACCATCCACCGCCACCTCGGTCTGGTAGAAGGACAGGAAGAATCCTACCGTGATGATTATTTGGATGCCGACTTTATCATCGTGGATGAGTTTTCTATGGTCGATACTTGGTTGGCAAACCAGCTCTTCCAGAACATCTCCTCCCAGACCCAAGTTCTGATTGTCGGCGATGCGGAGCAATTACCTTCTGTCAGTCCCGGTCAGGTCCTAGCTGACCTCTTGAAAATCGACAAGCTACCCAGCATCACTCTGGAACGCATCTACCGTCAATCCGATGATTCGACCATTGTTACCCTAGCCAGCCAGATTCGCCAAGGTGCCCTGCCGAGCGATTTCCGTGAGAAAAAGGCTGACCGTTCCTATTTTGAAGCGCAAAACGAACAAATTCCAGCCCTGATTGAACGCATTGTCGGCGCAGCCATCAAGTCAGGTATCCCTGCAACAGAGGTCCAGATCCTCGCACCTATGTACCGTGGTGCCGCAGGCATTGACCAACTCAACACCATGACCCAGGCCCTGCTCAATCCCCTAGAAGACGGTGAGCTGGAATTCCTCCACAACGAGCAGCCCTTCCGCCAAGGCGACCGAGTCATCCACCTTATCAACGATGCTGAGGCCAATGTCTTCAATGGTGATCTGGGCTATATTACTGACCTCCTGCCTGCCAAGTACACCGACTCCAAGCAGGACGAGATTACCATCAACTTCGACGGTAGCGAGGTCACCTATCCCCGTAACGAATGGTACAAGATTACCCTGGCCTATGCCATGTCCATCCACAAGTCCCAAGGCAGTGAGTTCCAGGTGGTCATCCTTCCCATTACCCGCACCAGCCACCGCATGCTCCAGCGCAACCTGGTCTACACCGCCATCACCCGCTCCAAGAGCAAGCTCATCCTCCTAGGCGAAATCTCCGCCTTCGACTACGCCGTCAAAAACGCCGGAACCGTTAGGAAAACCTATCTGGTCCCACGTTTCCAAGGGGAAATGGCAGAGCAGGACAGCAAGGAAAGCCTGACTGAAAACAACGAAAGCAAAACAGCCACAGCCACGCAAAACCAGCCACCTGCCCAGTCAGATAGGCTAGAACAAACAGAGCCCGTAACAGAAAACAGCCAACAACTGTCCCTTCTTGACCAAGACCAGCCAGAAAAAACAAGTGGACAACCCAGAGAATATATTCTGACGGTGGACAACCTGCTAACCATCGACCCCATGATTGGCATAGATCAGGCAGATATTGAAGAGTTTTTTAAAGCATAAAAACCAGCAAGTCAATAGATTTGCTGGTTTTACTCTTCTATAGTCGTTTCGTTTGCTTATTAGTACAAGGCAACGATATGCTGGCTACTTCAACAGTCCAGTGGAGCGTTTGAACTCGGAAATAAGGCTTCCTCGCTCTTCGTAGTAATAAAAGATACACTAATGGACTATATCATCAACCATGATTCATCAAGCCGCCCCTTTGTTAATCTGAACTGCTTGCCATGTTCATCAATCAGTGCATGAAGCTCCTGAGCGTCTTTTACCGACCAATCTTTTATCTGCTCTGTAAATTCCTGTCTCAAACTCAAATAATCCTTAGACTGACTAAGTCCTAACCGATTAAATAGTCTAAGAGCATATTGATCCGCCACAAAAACACTTCTTCGACACAAATAGAGCAAAATAACATCCGCAGTTTCATTGCCAACCCCCTTCAAGCTCAGCAGCTCTTTTCGGAGTACTGCTGTCTCAACATTATCTAGACGAGAAAAATCTCCATCGAACTGATTGGCCCACTCAACCACTGACCGAATGTAGAGTGATTTTTGCTTGAAGAATCCTGCTGGGCGAATGCATTCTTGTAAATCCTCCACAGGCATCTCTAAAAGCGAATGAATTGTCAACCGTCCCTCCAACTGTTCTAAAGCACGCTTGGCATTTGCTTCCGTTGTTTGCTGAATAAGAATCATAGATACCAAATCCTTTATGGGATTTTCATCGTTCCACCAGTGAAATTCACCATATCGCCGTTTTAAATTTTGGTAAAGAACCGTCAACTGTTCCACTACTATCCCCCATCTCATCTTGTTTCTCCTTGCCATTATAGCACGATGAGTAAAGGGATACAATACTACAGTTCCTCTAGTACTATTGTATCCACAATCGCTGCAAACTGCTCTGCTTCAACCTCTGGAAAATAATTCAAACAATTGGCCGTTGCAAAGGCTGCCGCTTCTTTCAAAAAGATTTCTGGAGCTTGACCTTGACTGATTCCCTTGACTAGCAAGCCCAGGTAGAAATCCCCTGCGGCAATCGGATTACGCGTTTCTTTCTTAGGTGACTGAATTCGGAAGAACCGCTGACCTATTTTTGCCAGACTACCCTTACCTCCCATGGTAATGATGATGTTCTCATGAGGGGTTACATCTTTCAGTATTCGTAAAATATCCTCAGGACTTTCTTCATCCAGCTCTGGATAAATATCTTTCAGCTCTTCATTATTGATTTTGATCAGGGCTGGGCGAGCTTGATAAGCTGCACGTAAGGCTGGTCCACTGGTGTCCACTATGGTCTGCACCTCTGGGTATTTTTCAATAAACTGCTGAATATAGTCATCCGGCATCCCCTTCATCAGACTGCCTGAAAAGACTAGGATGTCGCCAGCTTGCAGGCTATTTTCAATCTGCTGAGTGAATTGGTTGAGCAAATCCTCTGTTAGTTCAAAACCTTTTTCATAAAATAGTACTACATCGCCTGTACTGGTTTCAACATAGATATTACACGTCCGAGTATTCTGGCTATTTTCAACCACGCGCAGGGTATTTCCACTATCAGCATTAAGCTCCTGAATATAACGACCAATCTGACCACCCAAAATAGTATGAATGATGTAGTCTGTCACACCGTTTTCACGGAGGGCATAGGCCACGTTGAAGCTTTTTCCACCAGGATAATCCCTCACTTCCGTCGGTCTCAGGGGAATATTCTTTTCAATTTTTTCAACAAGTAGCGTACGGTCCAGAGCTGAATTGGGACAAATCAAGTGAATCATATCGGTCTCCTTTTCCCTTTTATTTATATTATTATACTATATACAAACAAAAAAATAAAAAGATAATTCCTCGACGGGAACTATCTTTTAGACCATTTAATTTTTTTTATGCAAATACGGAAATTCGTTCCTGCTGGTAGACACCTTTTTCAGCAATGTCAACCAAAGCCACAGCATAGTCGGCATAACTAATATAGCTTTCACCTTGGGCATTGACTTGGAAAACCTCGCCAGCAATAGTGTAGGCACCTGTCTTTGAGCCTTCTGCATCAAAATCGGCTGCTGGGCTGATATAGGTCCAGTTGATAGCTGTCGCCTGACGATAGAGGTCTAGACCAGCACCCATAGCCTCAGCGATTGGCAGATATTCCGCAGGGAAATCTGGTGTATCTTTCAGCATAGCTGTCTGGCTCTCGTCTAAATAAAGACTGCCTGCACCACCAACTACTAAAAGACGAGTTGGACTACCAGCAAGGATGGTCGCTAGATGCTCCGCAAGACGAGCGTGACCCGGCAAGGTTTCTGGTGTCCAAGCACCAAAAGCATTGACTACTACATCAAAGCCTGCCAAGTCTTCCTTGGTAAGAGCAAAAGCATCCTTTTGGATCACTTCTTGGGCTACGCTCTTGTTTTCAGAACGGACAATAGCCGTCACCTGATGACCACGTTCTACTGCTTCCTTTGCAATGGTTTGACCTGCTTGACCATTCGCTGCAATAATAGCTATTTTCATATTGATACCTCACTTGCTTTTGTTGTAATAATTGTGTTTACAACACAATTATAAATTATTTTCATTGTAACGTCAATGGTTACAACTAAAAATTTAAAAAAATCATCACAAGGATGATTCACTAACTAGTCTTTTAGGGCTAGTGCAACATGCTACAGACTAGTTCAACAGTCCAGTGGAGTGTTTGAAGGAGGAAATAGGGAAACAAAGTTTCTCCTTACATCGACCTAATAAAACGACTATAGTTCCGCCAAGAGATCAGCAAGCCTTGTCTTAGCAAGTTCATTTTCCAAAGCCGACTGAGCATTTTCCAAACGGCTATCTAGCAGGGGATGAATATTGCGGCCTACCTGACAGTTTGGATTGGGTTGCTCATGAAAAGCGAATAATTGACCTTTTTCTCCAAACAACTCCACAGCCTGATAGACGTGCAAAAGTGTAATCTGGTCTGGAGCCTGTGCCAAGCGAGCACCTCCAACACCACGCGCTACTTCTACCAGACCAGCCTCCTTGAGTTGGGACAAAATATTTCTTATAATGACAGGATTAACCCCGACACTGCCTGCAATGCTAGTACTGGTCTGTTTTTCTTTTTCTCCTTCCAGAGCCAAGAGAACCAAGATATGGCTGGCAATGGTAAATCTACTTGAAATTTGCATCTCTTCTCCTTTTTTTCAGTCTATCATAGACTGAAACAGAACTCAAGTTTGAAAATTAGTCACGGTCACACCCAGCAAACGAATCCCTTTTTCAATCTTCCCAATTTCTTCAATTAGTTGACGAACCTCTTTCTCAATCGTTTCCGTCTGGTCCGTATACACCTCTAGACTATGACGTTTCGTCAAGGTAGAAAAGTCACCATAACGTACCTTTAAAACAATTGTTCGCCCCTTTTTTCCATTCCGCTTCAAACTGGCTGCGACCCGTTGGCAGAGACTGATCAGCTCTTTCAGGACATCCTCCTCCCGATAAAGAAGTTTGCGATAGGTTCTTTCCTTTCCAATTGACTTACGAACACGGTCCACTTTAACGGGCGAATTAGAAATGCCCCTCGCTTTCCGATAAAGGTCGAAGCCAAAACGCCCAAATCTATCTATCAAAACCATTTCTGGTACATCTAGCAAATCTTGCCCCGTGTAGACCCCCATCTCATGCAGGCGTTCTACCGTCTTCTTCCCCACACCGTGAAATTTTTCAACAGGCAGGGAGGCGAGAATACCAACAGCATCTTCAGGTAGAATCAAGGTCAAACCGTGCGGTTTTTCCATATCAGAGGCAATTTTTGCTAAAAATTTATTATAGGAAACGCCTGCGGAAGCTGTCAGATGCAATTCATTCCAAATATCGTATTGGATAAGCTTGGCAATCTTAACCGCAGAGCTGATGCCCAACTTATTTTCTGTTACATCCAAGTAAGCCTCATCGATAGACATGGGCTCCACCAAATCAGTATAGCGATGAAAAATTTCTCGAACCTGTCGCCCAACTTCCTGGTATTTTTCATAATTGCCAGAAATGAAGACAGCCTGGGGACAACGTTCATAAGCTTCTTTTGAGGACATAGCCGAGTGAATACCAAAGGCACGCGCCTCATAATTACAGGTAGACACCACTCCTCTACCGCCAGATAGTCTTGGGTCAGCCCCAATGATAACAGGTTTGCCCTTCAAAGCAGGATTATCCCTGACCTCAATGGCAGCAAAAAAAGCATCCATATCTACATGAATAATTTTTCTAGATAAATCATTGATTAAGGGAAAAATTAACATGACTGCCTCTTCCTGTTTACAAGTTTAACTCGCTATATTATACCGCATTTCTTAGGAAGTTTCAGCCTTTAGATTCGTTGAACTAGCCATCTTACCAATACAATAAACGACAGCTTATCACCTTATTACAAATACAAGCAGAAATTCACTTTGAAAATACCAACTCTGTCTTTCAAATTTTTTCATATTCCTTGAAAGGTTTTTCATTTATTTTCAAGTATTTTTGTCTTGTAGAAAGTGTTTTCAAATGGTATAATGATGACATGTTGGTATTGATATAAAGTCGATACCCAAAAGCATAAAAGGAGAACCCTCATGTCAACAAAAGTTAAAACAAAAAATGTTGCTGAAGACATTTTCGCCCAAGCCTGGGAAGGCTTTAAAGGTACAGATTGGCAAGATAAGGCAAGTGTAACACGCTTCGTTCAAGCCAACTACACTCCATACGATGGAGATGAAAGCTTCCTCGCAGGCCCAACTGAGCGTTCACTTCATATCAAAAAAATCATCGAAGAAACAAAAGCTGGTTACGAAGACACTCGCTTCCCAATGGACGTAGATCGTGCTACTTCTATCGCTGATATTCCAGCAGGTTTCATCGATAAAGAGAACGAACTCATCTTCGGTATCCAAAACGATGAGCTCTTCAAACTCAATTTCATGCCACGTGGTGGTATTCGTATGGCTGAAACAACTCTTATCGAAAACGGCTATACTCCAGACCCACTCCTCCATGAAATCTATACAAAACACGCTACAACTGTAAACGACGGTATCTTCCGTGCCTACACAGCTGACATCCGCCGTGCTCGTCACTCACACCACGTTTCTGGTCTTCCAGATGCATACTCACGTGGTCGTATCATCGGTATGTACGCTCGTTTGGCACTTTACGGTGCAGACTACTTGATGGAAGAAAAAGTAGCTGACTGGAATGCGATTACTGAAATCGATGAAGAATCAATCCGTCTTCGTGAAGAAATCAACCTTCAATACCAAGCATTGCAACAAGTTGTACGCTTAGGTGACTTATACGGTGTTGATGTTCGCAAACCTGCGATGAACACCAAAGAAGCTATCCAATGGACAAACATCGCCTTCATGGCAGTATGTCGTGTTATCAACGGTGCAGCAACTTCTCTTGGTCGTGTGCCGATCGTTCTTGACATCTATGCAGAGCGTGACTTGGCTCGTGGTACATTTACTGAATCAGAAATCCAAGAATTTGTTGATGACTTCGTATTGAAACTCCGTACAGTGAAATTCGCTCGTACAAAAGCCTTCGACGAAATCTACTCTGGTGACCCAACATTCTTGACAACATCTATGGCAGGTATGGGTAACGATGGTCGTCACCGTGTTACTAAGATGGACTACCGTTTCTTGAACACACTTGACAACATCGGTAACTCTCCAGAACCAAACTTAACAGTTCTTTGGTCAGACCAACTTCCGTATTCATTCCGTCGCTACTGTATGGCAATGAGCCACAAACACTCTTCTATCCAATACGAAGGTGTGACAACAATGGCAAAAGATGGTTATGGTGAAATGTCATGTATCTCTTGCTGTGTATCTCCACTTGATCCAGAAAGCGAAGACCAACGCCACAACATTCAGTACTTCGGTGCTCGCGTAAACGTTCTTAAAGCTCTTCTTTCAAGCTGGAACAACGGTTACGATGATGTTCACAAAGATTATAAAGTGTTCGATGGTGTTGAACCAAATACTTCTGAAATCTTTGACTACGATCAAGTTATTGCCAACTTTGAAAAAGCCCTTGACTGGTTGACTGACACTTATGTAGATGCTATGAACATCATCCACTACATGACTGACAAATACAACTATGAAGCAGTTCAAATGGCATTCTTGCCAACTCACCTTCGTGCAAACATGGGCTTCGGCATCTGTGGCTTCGCAAATACTGTTGACTCATTGTCTGCTATCAAGTACGCACAAGTGAAACCAATCCGTGACGAAGATGGCTTCATCTACGATTACGAAGTAACTGGCGACTTCCCACGTTATGGTGAGGATGACGACCGTGTAGATGACATCGCGAAATGGCTCATGGAAGCATTCTTCTCTCGCTTGAACAAGCACAAATTGTACAAGAATGCTGAAGCAACTGTGTCTATCTTGACAATCACTTCAAACGTTGCTTACTCTAAACAAACAGCTAACTCACCAGTTCACCGCGGTGTATTCCTCAACGAAGATGGTTCTGTTAACACTTCTAAAGTGGAATTCTTCCCACCAGGTGCCAACCCAACTTCTAAATCTCGTGGTGGTTGGTTGCAAAACTTGAATACTCTTTCTAAACTCAACTTCAAACATGCCAACGACGGTATCTCATTGACAACTCAAGTTTCACCAAAAGCTCTTGGTAAAACATTCGATGAGCAAGTGAACAACTTGGTGACAATCCTTGACGGATACTTCGAACAAGGTGGTCAACACGTCAACTTGAACGTTATGGACTTGAACGACGTTTACGACAAGATTATGGCTGGTGAAGATGTTATCGTTCGTATCTCTGGATACTGCGTAAACACCAAATACCTCACTAAAGAGCAAAAAACTGAATTGACACAACGTGTCTTCCACGAAGTTCTTTCAATGGACGACCACGCTGCAGAAGTTTCAGGCCAAGTTTAATCAAACAAAGACAAAAGGACTTGCACATGCAGGTCCTTTTTACTATGTCGAAAAATCTTCTGAGTGTTGCGGAAGGATAGTTATAGTCTTTTAGTTTACTTTTAGTACTAGGCAACAAGCTGCAGACAGCTTGTACAGTCGAGTGACTGTGCAAGGTTGGAGATAGCACTTGCGGAGCAAGTCACCCCTGCAGAGTACGGCAAAGCGAGTTCAAATACTCCAGTGGAGTGTTTGAAATTGGAAATAAGGAAACGATGTTTCCTCACTCGTCGAAGCAATAAAAGAAAAACTAAACGACTATATACTCAATGAAAATCAAAAGTAGCCTAAGAAACGAAGTCGAAGATAGAACTCTGTTACTTTCTTATTTCAAGGTAACAGGCTGAAAACCTCCACTGGAGCTTTTCACTCATCAAGGCTCTTGACAACGGATAATGTTGATTTTCGAAGAGTATTAGTCAATAGCCTCTTCTTCCTCCAGAACTTGCCGAATCAAGGCCATAACCTGGTTTCTATCCAACTTCCACTGGGCCCGCTCATCCTTGCCAAAAGTACGATTCGAGAGAAAAATCGCAGCTTTCTGCAAGGGACGGTTATACATGATAAAGGTCCCCGTATAGCCTGTGTGCGACAACCAGTCCCCCTTCTTATCCCAAGCCAGAGACCGCTTGCGCTTATCATCAAAACCGTAATCCTGCGTTAAATTCACCGCAAAGTCAGCCGTCAGATAGTGTTCCAAAAAGATTTCCAAATCTTTTACGGTCGAAAAGAGGCCCGCACTTCCCGCGTGGAGGCCCAAGACACGCGCCTTGGGATCATGCACCACACCTGCTTTGACGCCACGCACCGTCGGCACCGCCTGACTGACTGGTCCAAAGGAGGTTTGGGACATACCAAAGGGCTCTAGAACGTCTCGACTAATCAGCTGGTCTAGACTGTCTCTACTCAGTTCCTCCAGCAAAAAGCCCAGCAGGAGAAAATTGATGTCTGTATAGAGAAAATCTTTCTTATCCGTTACGGTAATCTTCAAAATCGCTTCCTTGAGCTGGTCGGCGTCCAGACTATCCCGATTGGGAATGAAGGGATCGATACCACTAGTATGGGTCAATAATTGCCGAATGGTGACCTGACTATCCGCAAAAGCTGGATAATAAGACTGCAAGGTCCTATCTAGCTCCAAAGCTCCGCTATTAACCAGAAAAGTCGCAAGAGTCCCCACTCCAACCACCTTGGAAACAGATGCCAAATCATAGGTCAAACCCGCCTCAACTGGTAACTGACCATCCTGAGTCCCTAAATAATATTCCTGCCACTGACCCTTAGAAAAAAGAGCCAGACTGGCACCAGGATAAACTCCTTGCCCAATCTGCTCTGAAATCTTATCTAAAATCGCTTGTCTCATTTTTCGAACCACAATTCAATACCACTTGGGTCAACCGTTTGGATAAAGCTTGCTTTTTTATCTTTAAAGAATGGTCCTTCCAACTGGCTTTCCAAATGCACCCAATCAAAGTCCTGCTCGACGGGAAAACACAGGCCTTCTAAATCCCAAACTTGTTCTGCAGGAGTTAATAAATCCTTACCTTCTGCTCCAACAAAACGCAAAAAGGCTTGTTGAGGTAGGATGGCCTCATAATAGTCTTGGCTGATACTAGCTTGTGGGGTATTAAGCCAAATAGATTCTACTGTAAAAGCAGTCAGACCAGAAAAGTCATCCTGCACCTTAAATGGAACAGGTGGAAGGATCGCTTTTAGGTCATCAAGAGACGCTTCTGCATGCAAAAGGAAGGTGTCTCCTTCTGGCGACACAGCTTCAAAACCATAGCCATTTTTTCCTTGGTAGAGCTTACTATACTGTGAACCTTGCGCCAGCAAAGCTTCAATTTCAGAGGCATTATCTACTTTTATCACAATTTTATTCAGTTTTTTAAGCCCTTCGACAGCACGGGTGCGATTACCAGGAGATTCTGTCAAAACGAGCTTCGTTTCTGGACTTGTTCTATCTCCAAAATCAGCAAAAGGACCATCTTCTAGCTTGGTTTTCATTCCTAGATTTTCTTCTAAAAATCCTTGATTAATAGCCCTATTATTAATACGTAAAATAGGGACTATAGCTTCATTTTTTCTCAACACGATACATTTCACTCCTCAGTCATTCTACAATATTGTATAAAAAATTTCATCATTTTACAACTAATTGTATCGTCGTTTTATACATTAATATTTTTATATATACTGATAATTTTTAGACAAACACTGGCTTATCAGATATAATAGCTATTATAGACTATTATCCTAAAAAAGAGGAGAATTTATGCGCTTTAATCAATTTTCTTTCATAAAAAAAGAGACCTCTATCTACTTGCAAGAACTTGATTCTCTGGGATTTCAACTGATTCCTAATGCAAGTAGTAAGACAAATTTAGAAACCTTTGTCAGAAAGTGTCATTTCCTGACAGAAAATACCGACTTTGCCCTGTCCAACATGATTGCGGATTGGGACACAGACCTGCTGACCTTCTTCCAGTCTGACCGTGAGTTGACAGACCTGATTTTCTATCAAGTGGCCTTTCAGTTGCTAGGCTTCGTGCCTGGTGTAGATTATACAGATGTGGAGGAATTCCGCAAGACCAGCCAGTTTCCTATTGTCTACGGAGATGTCATCGATAACCTCTACCAACTCCTCAATACCCGTACCAAGTCTGGAAACACCTTGATTGACCAGCTGGTCAGCGACGACCTAATCCCAGAGGACAATCGCTACCACTTCTTCAATGGCAAATCCTTGGCAACCTTTTCGACTAAAAACCTTATTCGTGAGGTGGTCTATGTCGAAACACCTGTTGATACGGCGGGGACTGGACAGACTGACATTGTCAAGGTTTCCATTCTCCGTCCTCACTTTGACGGGAAAATCCCTGCGGTGATTACCAACAGTCCCTATCATCAAGGAGTGAACGATGTAGCCAGCGATAAGGCCCTGCATAAGATGGAAGGGGAACTGGCTGAAAAACAAGTCGGTACCATTCAGGTCAAGCAGTCCAGCATCACCAAGCTAGACTTGGACCAGCGAGACCTGCCTGTCAGCCCTGCTACTGAAAAACTGGGGCACATTACTTCATACTCCCTCAATGACTACTTCCTCGCTCGCGGCTTTGCCAGCCTCCACGTGTCTGGTGTTGGCACGCTAGGTTCGACGGGCTACATGACATCTGGCGACTACCAGCAGGTTGAGGGCTACAAAGCGGTGATTGACTGGCTGAACGGTCGTACCAAGGCCTACACAGACCATACTCGCTCGATTGAGGTCAAGGCCGATTGGGCCAATGGTAAGGTGGCGACGACAGGACTATCTTATCTCGGTACCATGTCCAATGCCTTGGCAACAACTGGCGTGGACGGATTGGAAGTCGTCATCGCAGAAGCAGGGATTTCCTCTTGGTATGACTACTACCGTGAAAACGGGCTGGTGACCAGCCCTGGCGGCTATCCAGGCGAGGATCTGGACAGTTTGACCGCCCTGACCTACTCGAAAAGTCTGCAAGCAGGCGACTTCCTCCGCAATAAAGCAGCCTACGAAAAAGGACTGGCTGCCGAGCGTTCCGCCCTGGACCGCACCAGCGGCGACTACAATCAATACTGGCATGACCGCAATTATCTGCTCCACGCTGATAAGGTCAAGTGCGAGGTGGTCTTTACCCACGGCTCACAGGACTGGAATGTCAAGCCGATTCACGTCTGGAATATGTTTCATGCCCTACCAAGCCAGATCAAAAAGCACCTCTTCTTCCACAACGGGGCCCATGTTTATATGAACAACTGGCAGTCCATTGATTTCCGCGAGTCCATGAACGCCCTGCTCAGTCAAAAACTGCTAGGTTACGAGAACAACTACCAACTGCCAACGGTTATCTGGCAGGACAACAGCGGTGAGCAGACTTGGACGACCTTGGACACCTTTGGCGGTGCAAACGAGGCTGTCTTGCCACTGGGAACTGGAAACAAGACCATTTCCAATCAGTATGCCCAAGAAGATTTTGACCGCTACGGCAAATCCTACCCTGCCTTCCACCAAGACCTCTATGCAGGCAAGGCCAATCAAGTCAGCATCGAACTACCTGTAACGGAGGACCTCCTGCTCAATGGACAGGTCACGCTGAAACTCCGTGTAGCTTCTAGTGTAGCCAAAGGCCTCTTATCTGCTCAGCTATTGGACAAGGGAAATAAAAAACGCCTAGCTCCAATTCCTGCGCCTAAAGCAAGATTGAGTCTAGACAACGGTCGTTACCATGCCCAAGAAAATCTGCTGGAGTTGCCTTATGTGGAGATGCCGCAACGCTTGGTGACCAAGGGCTTTATGAACCTGCAGAACCGCACCGACCTGATGACTGTCGAGGAAGTGGTGCCAGACCAGTGGATGGACCTGAGCTGGAAACTGCAACCGACTATTTATCAGCTGAAAAAAGGTGATGTCTTAGAGCTGATTCTCTACACCACTGACTTTGAGTGCACTGTTCGGGACAATTCTCAATGGCAAATCCACCTTGATTTAAGTCAATCACAGTTAATTTTACCGCACTAATATTTGATTTTCAGTTCTAAAAAGAGGCTGGGCGTTTCCGCCCGGCCTCTTTGTCGCTGTTTCATAATGGTTTAGATTTGATCTTTAGATTTTTTGTTTATAGCTGTAGCGACTACTGTCAAGCTAATTCCAGCTAAACCAAGGCCTACTAAGGCTAGGTTATTGCGTTGTTCACCTGTTGCAGGTAGGGTTGCTTTGTTTGCAGAAGGTGCACCTTTGTGACTCAGTGTCGGATTCGATTGTACTGAAGGAGTTGTTTTTACTTCTTCTTTCTTCATTTCCAAGCTACCTTTTACAAGGATACGATTTTGACCTTCAACAACAGTCTCTGATAATAGGTTGGTTGCGACAACTTTACCATCAACTATGACATCTTGATAAACAGATACTGTTTTACCTGCTTTTCCTTCTTGAAGAAGGTATGATTTGCCAAGCGCTAGGCTTGCATCATATCTGATTTCTTCTTTGATAGGGAGAGCTTCTTCTACCTTTCGTTCTTTTGTTGTGAAATCTAGCTTTGGTTTTTCCGCTGTTTTTGGCGCGACTTCTGGAACTGCTGTCTTAGGTGTAGAGTCTTCCGCTTTTGGGTGCTCAGCCTTTGGCATTTCCTCCTTCGGCATGTCTTCTGCTTTCGGTTGCTCCATTTCTGGTTGCTTAGCCTCTGGCATCTGTTTGTCAGACTCTACTTTATCAGTTTTCGGTGCTTCCATTTGTGGTTTGTCCACTTTTGGTTGCTCAGCGTCTGACATTTCCGTTTTTGGTGCTTCCGGTGTTGGAGGAGTCGGCTTATCAGCCTCTGGTTCCATTGGTTTTAGAGCCTCGTCCTCAGCTTTCGACGTAATATCTGGTGTTTTTTCCACTAACATGCCTTTTGCAATCAGACGGTTGACTGGGGCTTTACGGTCTTCTGAAAGGAGATTACTTGCTATGACATTCCCTTCAACAATCACATCTTGATATTTCTTAACCAATTCGCCTTTTTGACCTTCACGAAGAACCTTTGTCTGACCAAGTGGCAAACTAGCATCGTCTTGTTCTTCAACCATATAATCCAAAATTTCTCGCTCTACTCGCTCTTTGACAGTAAATTCTAATTTTGGTTTTTCAGGCGCTGTCGGTGCTGTATCAGGATGTTTCTCTACTAACATGTTTTTTGCAATCAGACGGTTGACTGGGGCTTTACGGTCTTCTGAAAGGAGATTACTTGCTATGACATTCCCTTCAACAATCACATCTTGATATTTCTTAACCAATTCACCTTTTTGACCTTCTCGAAGAACCTTTGTCTGACCGAGCGGCAAACTAGCATCATCTTGTTCTTCAACCATATAATCCAAAATTTCTCGCTCTACTCGTTCTTTAACAGTAAAGTCCAATTTTGGTTTTTCAGGAGCTGTCGGTGCTGTATCGGGATGTTTCTCTACCAAAGTACCTTTTGCAATCAGATGATCAACTGGATCTTTACGTTTTTTGGAAATGAGGGTACTTGCTACAATTGTATCACCAACAATCACATCTTGATAAGTCTCAGACTCTTCGCCTCTCTCACCTTTTTGTCGTTCCTCTTTCTCACCAAGTGGCAAGTTTGGATCTTCCTGCTCTTTCGTTTCGAAATCTAAAAATTGATATGTTGTTCGTGTTTGAACTTTAAAATCTAATTTTGGTTTTTCGGCTACTCTAGGTGCCTCCTTAGGAACTTCTGTTTTGAGGTTATCACCTTCTATTTCTTCAGCTCTCTCTTTAATCCTTTTGAGTGCTGCTTCTGAATTCCCAACAGATACTCTAAGTAAATCTCCTTCTTGGCTAAAAGTACCGCTATCCTCTCTTTGCTCTAAATATGTCTTATACTCTTTTTCAATTTCTGGATCGTTAATATATTTTTTACGATACTGAGCAACCTCACGTGTTAATCGTTCCATCGTAATATGGTGTTTAAAATCAGCCAATCTTCCATATACACTTTGAATCTTAGCATCCCCCTCTTCAAGTGTATGAGCAAGTTTTATATCTGCCTCTCCAACACTTAAAAAAGATTCCCAAGTTTCTTTTTGCAGTGAATAATCTGATTTAGTATAATCTCTAAACACCTCCAGCTCTTCCAAATCTCTTTCTAGCTCTTTTACAAGTTTTTTGAGATTTTGAAGAGGTGAATTTTTAACTTCGGTATTCTCTGATATTTCTTCCTTAGCTTCGCTTGTGAGGGCTGCTGGGGCAGGAGTTGGTTCTTCTGATTTTTCAGGTTCAGAGGCTATATTTTGTTCAGCAGACTTCACTTCTAGATCTGCCTTTTCAGCAACTGGAGTTTCTGATGTTGCTGGAACTTCTTCCTTAGCTTCTGGCGCAACTTTTGATTCAAGATTCGTATTTTCTGTACTTACTGTTCCAGTAATCTGTACTGTTGGCTCGGTTTCTCCCGTTGGTTGAGTTGCTTCAACTTGAGTAGATTCCGAAGCCACTGTCGTTGCAAAAGCGGTTGGTATCGAGACCCCAGCCCCAAGTAAGCAAGTGGCAATTAGCACTGAGCCTACACCGACTTTAAATTTACGAATACTATATCTGAATTTTTTCTTTGCAGTTTCCATTTCTATTATTCCTAATTTATATTTTATTATATACTGTTATTGTACCATGATATTCAGGTGTCGGGTGTATTTTTTATATATTAAAACTCTACCGAATAGCTACATTTCTTCATCATTGAATACATGTAACTCTTTTCTACCATTTGTCAAGTCCATCAAGGTATTTGACGAAAAATATTTTGAGTCTCGTAATCCAAATAAAGAAATTATTTTATTTTGGACTAAAGTTTAGTGTAAAAAGTGTATACAAAAGCAACACCTTATGTTGAAATTTTTTGATAAGGTGTTACAATGATAGAGCATAAACAGTTTTACCGATTTTGGGTAGAAGTATAATCGTAAAGCTTATTATGCGTAATGAGGTAATACATTGTCCGAATGAGACGATGTATGGAGGCAATCGTGTGTGGCTTCGTAGAAGTCGTTTGCGATTGTCTTTTTCGTTTCTCATAAAAGTCGGCGATATGGCAAGGATTGGTGTGACTAGCTGAAGCGATATTATGAATGCACTTGAACAGAATCTTTCTAGCGTAGGGATTTCCACGTTTGGTAATGTGTTCCTTAGCGATGAAGTTACCAGATTCATAGTGTCTCAGGTCAATACCGATAAAGGCATTGATTTGATTGGCAGACTGAAAACGGCGAATATCTCCCAGTTCGCCAACAATACTTGTTGCAGTAGTCTCAGCTATTCCAGGAATAGAGAGCAGAATGTCATATTCAGGTAATGGTTGAGCTAGTTCCACCATTTCGTCTAAGACTGCCTGTCTCTGTTCAGAAAGTCTAAGCAATTCTTTTGTATAGTAACGGACCTCTTCCAGCATTGGAGAGGTTTTCTTGACGGCACAATAAGATTGATTAGCTAGTGCTATCAGTTTCTCGGCCAAGTACGCCACACGCTTGTCCGAAATCCGTTTTGAGGTGGACTGACGAATGCTCTCTGAGAGTTCATCCTTGCTTAAATCAAGCACGAAGTCCTTGCAAGGAAAAGCTATGACCAGGTTCCAGTATTGTTCACCAGTTGGTGTTGACAAGATATTTTCCAATTCAGGGAAAGTGACCTGTAAGACCTTGTGCAGGCGGTTTTTAGCTCGAACGATGTCCTCGGTCAGATTCTGATAGAAACGGCTGAGATCCCGCAGATCTTGATAGACTTCTTCTTGGACATAAGTGGGTTTACGATTCAGTACAAACTGAGATTGAGCTAGTTTTTCAGCGTCAATTTGATCTGTTTTTCGCACACGCAAGCTATCCAGTTGCTTCTTGGCTTCTAAGGGATTGAGTCGTGTATAAGCGTAGCCATGTTCATCCAGAAAAGCTTGAAGACGACGAGAATAGACACCTGTTGCTTCAAAGATGATTTCTGGCTTGTGGACGGTTTTCAAATCTCCAAGTAACCGAGAAAAGCCAATGGCATCATTGGACATGGTATAGCCATGAACTTTCTCACCATTGACTAGAATGGCCACTTCTGAACTTACCTTACTCACGTCAATCCCAAATACTACTCGCATGATATTACCTCTTTGTCTTGAATGATTCCTTGTTTTAGTGATGTCATTTTCAATACTCGACGTCTGGCGTCCCACATACTTTGATAACATTCTTTCTAAAACAGGTGCCTTGCCAGTTTTTGATGCGACGTCTAGCGTCAAAAGAGTTCTCGACTTAACAAGACACCTCTACTTTATCATCTTGAGAATGAAAAAAGTAGTGAGTACTCTCTCTCGTCGGAGATTTCTTCACTACTAATCTTAGTATGTTTTATAGTGGATGTATAATCACACCCTGCACCACACGGTTAACGGTGCCTGTTGGAGATGGTGTATCTGGCAAATTCTTGCATTTGATAGCTGCCATAATGGATACCGTTTGGGCAAAGATGATGTAAGGGAAGGTTAAGAAGACATCTGGCAAATCTGCTCCGCCCTCTGCCAAGACAAAGTTGGCTGCTTCTGTACCGACCAACTTATCAGCCGACAATGCCACTATCCGCTCTGCTATGCCATCACCATGGACTTCATTGAGCAAGTCCACATCGTACTGGCGTGTGTAGCCATCGTTTGAGGTAAAGAGGAAAATCAAGGTCTTTTCGTTGATGAAGGATTTTGGTCCATGACGGAAACCGAGTGGTGACTCGTACATGGTCGCAATCTTGCCTGCTGTCAATTCCAGAATTTTCAACTGAGCTTCGTGGGCAAGACCATAGAAACCACCTGAACCGAGGTAAATCACTCGCTCAAAATCAAGGTTGATCAAGTCTTGCACGTAGTCTTCACGGTCCAAGACATCTTGACCCAGACGGGCAATAGTCTCAACCCAAGCAGCTTTTTCTTCTTGACTGGCTGGTGAGAAGACGAGGAGGGCTGTCAGAGCCATACAGCTGTAAGAACCCGTCATGGCAAAGCCCTTATCGTTTGAACCAGCTGGTTGCAAGAGCAGGAGATTTTCAGCATCTCCTTCAGCCGCTAGTGCCAGCTTACCTTCTGGTGCACAGGTAATGGTCACTTGATACAATTTATCTACCAATTGCTTAGCGACTTCAACTGCTGCCACACTCTCAGGTGAATTACCTGAACGAGCAAAGGATACCAAAACTGTTGGCACATCTGCCTGCAAATAATCATATGGACGACCAACCAGCTCTACTGTACCAATGGCAGAAAAACGAATGTGTTTCAAGTCATTGACTTGGTTGAGGTAGTTGGCAATGCTTTGACCAACAAAGTCAGAAGTCCCTGCACCTGTAAAAACAACGTGAACAAAGTCATGTTTTTCCTTGATTGATTTTAGAAAACTCTCGATTTTTTCCAATTGGTCAAGATAGAGTTGATACGCTTCCTTCCATAAGCCTGGCTGTTGATAAATTTCGGTCGCCGTAATCATAGCTCCCAACTTTTCAAGTTCTTCTTTTGCTAAACGGAACATAGCTCCTCCTTGATTTCTGGTTATAACCAGTTTTTTCTTATATTATAGCGAATTTATCCCTAAAAGTCAATTTAAAATAGATTAATATGTCAAATTTATATCCGATGTTGCTGACTATAACTTATTTTAAGAAGGTAGCATTATCTACATAAAACATGTTATAATATTTACTACGCCTCTGCCTTTGAAAATTTTTAACAATAAGGAAAAATAAGGCAAGGAAAAATTACAAACAAGGTCTAAACCCTTGGTACGAAAGGAATCTTAAAAATCTTATGATGAACATGCAAAACATGATGCGCCAAGCTCAAAAACTTCAAAAACAAATGGAGAAGAGCCAGGCTGAGTTGGCTGCCACTCAATTTACTGGTAGCTCTGTACAGGACTTGGTTACTGCTACTTTTACTGGAGATAAGAAATTGATTTCTATCGACTTCAAGGCTGATGTTGTGGATGCAGACGACCTTGAAACCTTGCAAGAAATGACAATCCAAGCCGTCAACGCTGCACTTACAAAAGTTGACGAGGCAACTCAGAAAAAACTAGGTGCCTTTGCAGGTAAATTACCTTTTTAAAAGAAAACGCGATTGGATATTCTCCTCTCGCGTTTTTTTATTCAAAATTATAAATCAAAGACTGAAATTGCAGGAAAAAGAGGTCTGGATAACGTCGATTCTCTTTCATTTCCTCCATCAGACTTTGGAGATCAGTCATGTTGTCAGTGATGATACCATCCACTTGTAGCAGCAACATCTTGGTCATACTCTCTTCTTCATTCGGTGTCCAAGCATAAACTGACTTCCCACGAATCCAAGATTTTACCATAAAGTTTTGATCAAGCGAGGTATACTCCATAGTATAGCCGTCAGCAACCGTCGTCGGATAGATAGAGTTGAACGGAAGAATAAAGAAGGATACTAATTTCTCGCTATACTGCTTTATTTCGATAATAGTACGGTAATCTAATGATTGCATCTGGTGTCCTTTGGTAATCAAACGTTGACCGTATTTTTTTAAGAAATTCTGGGTGAGGTTTGGCGAATCTGCCTTGGTCACTTTAATTTCTACCAATAATTTCTGTCCCAGCTCATCCGCTTTTTCAAGATATTCGTCAAAAGAAGGAACTGGAGCTGCCATGCCGTTTTCTGATGCAGTCATCCCTGTCAACTCTGCAAGAGTATAGTCATGTGTACCTCCGGGATTGCCCGTCAAAGCCAATAAATCCGTATCATGCATGACAATAAACTGACCATCCTTCGTCTCCTGAACATCCATCTCAATGTAGTCTGGCTTGAGTTGAGAGGTTTTCTCTAGGGCCTCGATTGAGTTCTGGACAGCATTGCCATTGTCAACACCGCGATGGGAAATGGTAACTGGCAGGGTATCGAAGGGATAGTAGAGTGCAAGCGCTCCTTGGGTACCGAATACCAGACCAGATACTAGTAAAATTGCCAATCGCAGGCGATGACGGAGGCGTTTACGGCGGTAGTTTGGCAATTGTTTCCCTGTTAAGAGACTAATGAATCCCATCATAAAGAGCGCAACTACTCCGTAGTAGGCTAATTTTAGGATTGCATAACAAACAACTGCCAGCCAATATGAAGGGCCTGTGTCTGGTAGATAAGGTTCAGCCACTAACTGTACTAGATAGAGCAATATCCCTATTCCTGTAAATAGGAGGACTGGAAAAGTGACCAGCCAAATCAGACGGAAAAAGGAACTGACTTGTTTTCTTCCCCTGGTCTTCTTCCAAGAATAAGCGATGGACTCCTTCACACTCCTGTGTTCAAAGTAAATGTTCGGCAGAGCGTACATAAAGCGTGATGCGAGCCAGAAGAACAAGAGGAGAAAGAACAAAATCAATATCCCTAGCCAGACTGTGTTAGATAGGTAATCTACGATAAATTGGGGTACTACGATTTTATTAAAATAATAGATATTTAATACCCGTCGTAAAAACGGGAGAAGAATAACTGAGTAAAAGAGCAGAAATAAAACCTTTGGTAGGCTGCTGTGACGGATAATCGCCACCATACTATCTCGTACATCCCGTAAATAGTCGGGGAGGTGCTTGACTTTTTCATCCAACAGTTGCCAAACCCCTGTGAACAATAGAGCTAATTCTAGATAGGCAATGGCAATGTTGACAAAAAAGAGGAGAATAAACAAGCCTGTCACGAGCAGATTTTCAGCAAACACCGACAACAAATTCGTCGGTGAAAGGTAGGCATGCCCTGTCATAGCTAAGAGCCCCTCAGAAATCCATGAATTGAGCGGTATCCAAACAAATTCCATAAAGGTAAACAGGGTAAAAAAGAGCAAAAGAATCTTGTCTAAGTTGTAATATATTTTTTGAAATTCACGTTGTATCTTTTTCATGACTCTAGTGTCCCATATTCTGACAGGAATTGCAAGCCTTCATCAAGGATGGAAGATTGTGAAAGTAATGAATGAAGTATAGAAAAAATCAAGTTCCTAAGCGGAGCTTGATTTCTTACATTTGATTTGCTTTACTATTTCCAAGCCAAAGTAAATCGAAAGGCTACATAAAATACGAATCACTATCTCACTATTGTTGTAACATTAATTGTGCTTGTTTAACAATATGCTCTGCTGTCAGTCCATAAACATCCATCAAATATGCCTGTTGACCAACTTGACCAAAAGATTCCTCAATACCAATTCGATGTACTGGGGTCATCAAATCCGTAGCCATTAATTCACAAATGCTACTACCTAGGCCGCCAATTCGATTATGATTTTCTACAGTTAATACTGGCCTTCCCGATAATAGAGCTGGTATGTCTTCATGAATTGGTTTGATACGAAAAAGATCAATGACTTGAACAGATACTCCTTGAGCCTCTAACTGATCCGCCGCCTTTAATGCCTGCTCTACCATAATACCACTCGCAAGCAAGGTCATATCCTCCCCTTGCCTAAGGACACAGTAGCCTTTGCTAAAATCTTCTCCACCTTGATAAATAGCCGTTGGTGCTTTCCGAATGGTACGAATGTACTTCAACCCGTCTACCTTGATGGTTTCTTTAAGAACAGCTTGAAACTGGACATCGTCACTGACCTCATAAACACGCGCTTTTGGAATGAGCCGCATTAAACCCAGCTCCTCAAACGGCATGTGAGTCCCACCATTCATCTCCGCTGATACCCCCGCATCGGAACCAATGATCGTGGCATTAAGCTGGGCATAAGCTAGAGAGATAAACACCTGATCATAGACTCTACGACTAGCAAATGGTCCGAAAGTATGAATGTATGGCTTGTATCCTAGAAGAGATAGTCCGGCTGCTACCCCTACCATTTCCTGCTCCATGATACCTACATTGACATAGCGTCCACCCAGAACAGAGGACAATTTGTTGGTAGCCATTGAACTGGATAAATCTGCTTCAATAGCTGCTATGGTTGTGTCTTCCTGCCCTACCTGAGCTAGAAAATCACTATAAACCAGTCGCATCTCCTTTGTCTGTCTCATTCCGTCACCTCCAACTCTCTCGCTAAAACAAGAGTTACTTGCTCTAAATCTTCCCGTAATTGACCCGACAAACGCAAATGGTGATTGCTTTCTAATTCTTCTAAGAAGGCAACTCCCTGCCCCTTAGTAGTATCAAGAACGATACATTTTGGTTGAGGAGACTTACTTGACTTCATTGTTAGAATAGCATTTATAATAGCATCTATATCGGCACCATTCACACGCACTGATTCCCAACCAAAAGCCTGAAATTTTTCAACAAAATCAAAGGTTTGGCAAATATCATGGGTACGACCGTCTAGTTGTTTTTTATTGTCATCCACAAGCAAAATCAGTTTCGATAGTTCGTGGTGGGCTGCAAACTGAGCCGCTTCCCAGCATTGACCTTCGTTAAGCTCCCCATCCCCTACCAGAGTATAGGTATAGTACGGTGACTGTTCTATCTTCTTACCATAAGCAACACCTGTCGCGACACTCATCCCTTGCCCCAACGAACCTGTTGTCATATCCACCCCTGGCGTTAAGTTTCGATCAGGGTGTGAAGGCAAATGTGTTCCATTTTGATTTAGCGACAAGAGAAAATCTCTATCAAAGAAGCCTTTCAAATACAACGTGCTATAAAGTGCTGGACCTGCATGTCCCTTAGACAGAATAAAGTGATCCCGCTCCTTAGAAGAGAAATTCTGGACACGAATGTCCAGAATTTCTCCATATAGAGCAGCCAACACTTCTACGATTGATAAGCTACCACCATAATGACCAAATCCTAATTGATTCAAAGTCGCCAAGGTATGGTAGCGAATTTCTTTGGCAAATCGTTTCAAATCAGCTGTACCACTAGTCATATTATCCTTCTTTCTGTTCTTTTTTCACCAATGACAATCCAAGCATCAAGGCCAATACTGCAAAAATACCAACAGAAACTGTGAGAATACCGCCATTTTTAGCAAGAATTCCCAAGAAAATACCTGATAGTCCAAAATCTGCATCTGAGAATGTTGAACCTGCAAAACCAAGGTCTCCCAAAACTGGAAGCAAGAACACTGGCAAGAAACTGATGAGAACGCCTTGCATAAAGGCACCGCAAACAGCTCCACGAACACCACCTGAGGCATTCCCCATAACACCTGCAGTAGCTCCACAGAAGAAGTGTGGTACGACACCTGGAAGGATAACGACACCGCCAGTCAAGGCAAGAATAATCATGCTGACAATACCACCTGCAAAACTAGAGATAAAGCCAATCAACACGGCGTTTGGTGCATAAGGATAAACAACTGGACAGTCTAGGGCTGGTTTGGAATTCGGAACCAACTTCTCTGAAATTCCTTTGAAGGCTGGAACAATTTCCGCCAAAATTAAGCGTACACCAGATAAGATAACAAAAACACCTGCTGCAAAAGTTCCACCTAGGGTCAAGGCATAAATCATACTGTTAGTACCGCCACTAAGGTTTTCCTTAATATAATCACCGCCTGCAAACAAAGCCACAATCATGTAAATCAAGGACATAGAAATGGCAATGCTGACAGTTGAATCACGCAAGAATGCCAAACCTTTAGGGAAATTAATATCCTCCGTAGACTTAGACTTATCACCGACCAAACCGCCTACTACACCACTCAACCAGTAACCAAGTGCACTGAAGTGACCTAGAGCAACATGATCATTTCCTGTCAATTGAATCATGTATTTTTGAACGAAGGCTGGGGAGAGTGTCATAATCAGACCTAAAGCCAACCCACCCATCACAATTAAGCCGACAGAAGTGAATCCTGCAACACTCATGATAACTGCAATCATACAGGCCATATATAGTGTGTGGTGTCCTGTCAAGAAAATATATTTAAAGCGTGTAAAGCGAGCAATAGCAATATTGGAGACCATTCCAAGTAACATAATCAAGGATGTAGCAGTTCCATACTTATCCAAAGCCATCGCTACAATAGCTTCATTATTTGGAACAACCCCTTTCAAGTTGAAAGCTTGTTCAAACATTTGACCAAATGGCTCAAGCGAGCCAACAATAATATTCGCTCCACCACCAACAACAATAAAACCAACAAAAGTTTTCAAGCCCCCCTTAATTAAATCTGCTGCGGGCTTTTTCTGTAAGGCTAAACCTAGAATAGCAATGAGAGCAACCAGAATTGCCGGAGTTTTAGCAATATCAATGAGAAAATCCAATATCATTTTCTGTCTCCTTTATAATTTCATCTTTGCGGGTCATCCCCTGTGTATACGATTTAAACCAAACCTTTTTCTTGACAGATAGCCGTGACGAGTTCCCTCAACTCATTCATATCAATAATACTATTCAATATTCGAACATCTCCTAAATGAGTTGCAGAATCAGCCAGGTCACGTCCGACAATCCACACATCTGCTTCACTCGGATTGGCACCACCTAGATCATAATGCTCCACATGAACATCTGATACACCTAAATCTCGCAAAATGGATTCAATATTCATTTGAACCATGAAGCTAGAGCCTAAACCTGAGCCACAGGCTGTTCCAATTCGTAACATATTACTGTTCCTCCTTTAATAAATGTTGTACGTCGGCAAATTCTTTGGCGCCGACAAGTTGTTGAATATTTTCTTCTTCTCGCAAAATTTTTGTCAAATGCGAGAGTGCTCTGAGATGGGTTTGATTATCCACGGCTGCAATACAAATGAACAGCCGAATTTCATGACTAGGGTCATCCAATAGATAAACTGGCTTATCCAATACCAACATTGACATCCCTACCTCATTAACCCCATCTTCTGGTCGTGCATGTGGAATCGCAATTCCTTTACCTAGGTCAATAAAAGGACCAAACTCTTCTACCTTCGCTATCATAGCATCAATATATCGAGTTTCTATAGCTCCTTTATCTACCAGAGGTCGTGCAGCCAGGGCAACTGCTTTTTGCCAATCTAAAACTTCCTCAGACCATTGAAAGGTCTCTTTTGTAATCAATTCTTCTAACATAGGACTCCTTCCCCTTTGCTCATGGGAGCGTTGATTGAGAAACTGCACCAATTCATATTTTAAAGCCTGCTCCTGATGAATGGTTGCATGTTTCCCAATAAGTGATAATAACTGCTCAATCTCAATCGGAAAATAAGCCGCATTTGGGAAATGCTGATTAACCAAATGAAATAATTCTTTTTTATGATTAGAGGTCATCAGCTGGGATACCAAGAAAAATGGTAGCTCTATATTCAGCTTGATAGTTCCAAATACCATGTCATAGTCTGTCATGTCTAGCATCTTCCAATCCTGTAAGGAATGGGTATCGGCAAAATAGATATTAGGAAATAGTTGCCGTAGATTTTCTTTTACAATCAGCGAAGAGCTCACTCCATTTGGGCAAACAACCAAGGCCCGATAACGATATGAACGTTGTTGACCTGCTTCGATGTAGCCACCAAAGTGGATGACAAAATAAGATACCTCACTATCTGGTATAGTAAAACCTAGATGCTCTTCCAAAGGCCGCAAAGCTTTTTTTACAAGATAGAACAAGTCGGCATGCTCTTCTTTGATGGTTTCAGTATATGAATTGACATTTACCAAACGAGATGTTAAACGGTAGTAAGCAGGAATTAGGTGACGTTGCAAACCTTCAATCATTTCCGAGCGATGTTCAAAAGCAATTAAGGACAAACGTTCCATCTCTTCCACTATTTCTACAGTCAAGTGGTAAAATAGGTCATCCTTTTCTCCGCTCTCACCTTCTAAGCATCCTTGCAGTAAATGTGACAGATACTCTTGTGTCGCAGCATTTAATTCTAATGTGCTAGTACTTTTTAAACGTAATAATTTCCAAAGGCGTTGCAGAAAATCTTTTACAAACCCTACCTTTCCTTCAAAATTCCAGTTAATAAGGTTGCCAACACGCGCCTGACGGATAAATAGAAATATCAAAAAATACAAATATTCATCCAATCTCTCTTCTAAAGCTGAGACTTTATAATAATTGCAAGCTTGTTGACTCACTATTTTCAATTCTTCAATAGGATTTTCCTCACCCCAAGATTTAAGAATATAATCCAAAGCCCACACACCAATCGAAGACTGCAAACAATTACTGAGTGCATAAAGTGCCAAGCGATGTTTATCTTCTTCTCGACCAATTAGATGATAGCCTTTCGCCCTCGTATATTCCAAACGTACTTGAAAGTCCAAGCAAAGTTCCTTTACATTCTTAATATCCGTCAACGTTGTGTTACGGCTCACACTCAATAATTCTTGGTAGTGAACGTTTGATACAAATTCTTTTCGGATAAATGTATAAAGATAGATAAGAAGCTGTCTTTCTTCTTGCGAAAGATAGATCTGGCGATTGCGAAAGAGCGAGAATACACTTTCTTTTTGATTGTAAAGCTCCGTAGAAATAACAAACTCGCTATCTTTGTATTGTATCTGCGGGAAGGAATGTTCTTGCAACAATTGATTGACTAGTTCCAAATTAGAATGTAGCTGCTCCTTTTCAATTCCTGTTTGAATACTAAGTTCGTACAAACTTTCTTTTCGATTCGCAAACAATTCCATCAGAATTGCCATGGTACGATTATCAACCATATTTTCCTCCTTGTCTTAATTGTATCCCTTTTCATTTCTGATTTCTAGAGTCTTTGAGCCCAATTAATATAATGAAAAACAAAAATTCAATTGTGCTCACTACTTAAACTAAAAAAGATTGGTGCCCACCAATCTTCTTATATCACATATCATCTTCCATTTTTTAGCGCGGGCTGAAACAGTCTATCCCCAGACTGTTTCACTCCCCCAGCCCTTTATTCGCTCTCTTGTTTCCAAGCTCATGATTTCCTACCGCGCTCTTCCATTTTTTAGCGCAGGCTGAAACAGTCTCTTCCCAGACTGTTTCACTCCCCCGGACCTTTATTCGCTCTCTTGTTTCCAAGCTCATGATAAAAAGGTCCCCCGGACCTTTTTATTTCCCAAACAAACGTGCAAAGAAGCCTTTAGCTTGCACTTCTTCTGCCTGTGCTTTAACTTCGTCCAATTCCAACTTGAGAACTTCCTTATCGGCCATAGCTTTTAATGTCAATTGCTGTTGCTGATCTAACTGTTTATCCTTCTCAGCAATCTGCACATCTTTGACCTTGAGTTGTTCATCTTTTTCGGCAAGTTGCTTATCTTTGGCTTTTAATTGACTATATAAGCGGATGATTTCAGCATTTTTCTCGTCAACTAAAATTTCCATCAATTCACGATGCTTGACTTCATCGCTAATCGGCTCATCTTCAAAAATGGTTGTTTTGTAGATTTCCTCCAACTTAATCAAGCCAGCACGGTTTACAACGGTCACACCCTTGTCATTTTTATCTACAAATTCTTCAGGAAGTGATTTGACACGATTATTCATAGCCTGCCGGCTCACTCCTAAAATTTCAGCTAACTCACTGACTGTTTTTTCGATTCCCATAATATCCTCGGTACTTACATTTCTCATAGTTTGTATCATTAAAATATTACCACAGAACCCTATCCCTGTCAAATCTAGGGGAATTTTCTTACCAAGCATTAGTGGATAATCACAAACCTCAAAAGCATCCTATCTCAATGCAATGTTATGTAGAAACGAAATATACATTCTATCTAATAAAACCATTTTTAGCACTCACTTGCTTGAACCAATATCCAGATTTTTTGACGATACGCTTCTGAGTTTGGAGGTCAAGCGAGACCAAGCCGTATCGGTTTTTATAGGCATTTAACCAAGACCAACAGTCAATAAAGGTCCAGACCATATAGCCCTTACAGTTCGCTCCTTCATCAATACCTCGATGGAGCTGAATCAAATGGTCTTCCATGAAGTTAATCCGGTAGTCATCCTGAATGACGCCATTTTCTTCAAAAACATCCTCCCCTTCAACTCCCATGCCGTTCTCAGTTACCAACCATTCGATATTCCCATAGTTTTCCTGGATATTTTTGGCAATGTCGTACAGCCCTTCTTCATAAATTTCCCAGCCTCTATGGGGATTGATTTTCTTGTCAGGCTTATCATAAGGCAGGAAATATTGGGATAGGAAAGTGGCTTCTCCGTTCCATCCATCTTCTGAAGGAGCCTGCACGCGCAGGGGCTGGTAATAATTTACCCCCAGGAAGTCAACCCTATTTTCTTTGATAATAGTCAATTCCTCCTCTGTGCTTTCTGGACGTAAACCGTGTTTTTCAAGAATGTCAACCAGTTCCCTTGGGTATTGTCCCAAAACAGATGGATCCAAAAAGCTTCTCGTTTGAAATAGCTCAGCAATCCGCGCTGCCTGTAAATCTTCTGGACTCTGACTTCTTGGATAGGCAGGAGTAAGATTAAGAACAATGGAAATTTTATGGTCTGGGTGTAGTTGGTGACAGGCCCGAACAGCCAAAGAACTAGCCAGTTGAGTATGATACGCTACGACCACAGCTGCCTTTGCATCCACCTTGCAAGGATAATGATAGCTTCCTAGATAGCCACATTCTACTGGAACAATGGGTTCATTAAAGGTAATCCAATGATCCACCAGATCTCCAAAGAGGCTGAAACACTGGCGAGCATAAGCCTCATAGGCCCAGACAATCTCCTTATTTTCCCAGCCCCCTTTTTCCTGTAAGACATAGGGTAAATCGAAATGATAGAGATTGACCAAAAGCTTTATCCCACGCTCTCGAATACCTGCAAATACAGCCCTATAAAACTCCACAGCTTGCGGATTGACCTCGCCTATCCCTTCCGGAATCAGACGTGACCACTGTATAGAGGTGCGAAAAATACTATGACCTGTTTCCACCAACAAATCCAAATCTGACTGGAAATGTTCATAGAAAGTCGATGTTTGTTCCGGTCCTATTTGCTGGTGAAAGAGCTCAGGTTCCTGATTGTACCAGTAATCCCAGTTATTCCATCCCTTTCCATCACCAGCTACGCTTCCTTCACTTTGAGGCCCTGAAGTGGAGGAGCCCCACAAAAAACCTTCTGTAAAACGATACTCTCTTTGCTCAGTTACCATTCTTCTACCTACTTTCTTTCATGCTACAGACGGAATTGTTAGAACCTAGATTCACAATGCAGCTTCCACAAAATTACTCTGCTTGTACATACAGGCTCCTGATAAAAACTAATTTCCCTTAGTCTAAGTATACTCTCCTATCCCGTCAACGGTCTTCCGCAATTTCAAGAAAAAACTCCACAAATCATAGCAAAGACTCAAACTACTTTCTTGATGAAAATATGATACAATAAAGGCATGAATACAGTAGATACCATTATTATCGGAGCGGGGCCAGCCGGCATGATGGCTGCGATTTCTTCCAGTTTTTACGGCAAGAAGACCCTGCTCCTCGAAAAAAACAAACGTTTGGGCAAGAAACTGTCTGGCACAGGTGGCGGACGTTGCAATGTGACCAACAACGGCACCTTGGAAGACCTGCTGGCTGGCATTCCTGGAAATGGCCGCTTTCTATACAGCGTCTTTTCTCAGTTTGACAACCATGACATCATGAATTTCTTTCAGGAAAACGGGGTCAAGCTCAAAGTGGAGGACCACGGCCGTGTCTTTCCGACCACCGACCGTTCCCAGACCATTATCAAGTGCCTGGAGATGAAGATGCTGGAAAATGGCGTGGACATCCGTACAGGGACTGAGGTGGTTTCCGTTCGCAAGATTGACGACCTCTTCCATGTCAAGACTAGCGAGGAGACCTTTACAGCTCCCCAGCTGATTGTCACCACTGGCGGCAAGACCTATCCTTCCACTGGCTCGACTGGCTTTGGCCACGACATTGCCCGCCACTTCAAGCTGGAAGTCACGGAGATTGAGGCCGCTGAAAGCCCCGTTCTGACTGACTTCCCCCACAAGAAGCTCCAAGGCATCTCCCTAGACGACGTCACCCTGACCTACGGCAAGCACGTCATCACCCACGACCTGCTCTTTACCCACTTTGGCCTGTCGGGACCCGCTGCCCTTCGGCTGTCTAGTTTTGTCAAAGGCGGCGAAACCGCATTTCTCGATGCTCTGCCGACCCATTCTGAACAAGATTTGTTTGAACATTTAGAAGCCAACAGGGAAAAATCCGTCAAGAATGCCCTCAGAGAACTCATACCAGACCGCCTAGCAGACTTTTTCGCTGAAAACTACGATAGCAAGGTCAAGCAAGTTTCTCAAAAGGACCTGGCTGACCTGGTCACCCTCCTCAAAGCTTTACCCATCAAGATTACAGGAAAGATGTCCCTAGCCAAATCCTTTGTGACCAAGGGTGGCGTTGACCTCAAGGAAATCAATCCAAAAACCTTGGAAAGTAAGAAAATTCCTGGCCTCCACTTTGCAGGAGAGGTCTTGAACATCAACGCCCATACAGGTGGCTTTAACATTACCTACTGTCTAGCAACTGGCTGGGTGGCAGGGAGTTCCTA
The DNA here is from genome assembly GCF_019754115.1 of Streptococcus sp. 2018110. NCBI lineage: Bacteria > Bacillati > Bacillota > Bacilli > Lactobacillales > Streptococcaceae > Streptococcus > Streptococcus sp. 2018110. Next base: position 80,907 of record NZ_JAIJZO010000007.1, read on the forward strand.
CTCTTCGTAAATCAAACTCAGACGTTGTTGACTTGATTTGATGAGTGTAAAGCTCCATTGGAGCTTTACAGCCTGCTACCTAAAAATAAAAGGTAGCAGCATTCTATCTACATCTAGTGTCACGAACTTTGTTCGCCTTATCTCCAACCTCCAAAGGTTCCCCGAACCTTTTTGTAGCGAACTTTGTTCGCCTTATCTCCAACCTCCAAAGGTTCCCCGAACCTTTGGAGCTAGTCTGAGTTCGATTTCCTTTGAGTAGTACACTACTAATTATCTCATGACTGAGAAATTCAAGCAAAAATCTGCTTGAATTTTTTTGTTTATTATTGTATGATAAAACCATAACAATACAACAAAAGGAGATTGGCTATGCAACTGAAACTTTCTTCTATTTCTAAAAAATTTGATCACAAGATTATTCTGGAGGATACTAGTTTTCAATTTGAACAAGGAAAGATTTACGGCTTGCTGGGGCGAAATGGTGCTGGTAAGACGACCTTGTTCAACTGCATTGCTCGCAATATGACCCTGGACAGTGGCAGTATCCAGTTTGTAGAAGGCGAGGAAGCTCTTGACTACGATAATACGGACATCGGTTTTACCCAGACCTATCCGCAGCTGCCTGCCTTTATGACAGCCTATGAATTTGTACGTTTCTATATGGATATCCACAAGGACAAGCTCAAAGACGCACGTCGTCCTGAGGATTGGTTGCTCTTGGTAGGAATCGGCTTTGAAGACCAGCACCGTCTGCTCAAGGATTTTTCCCACGGTATGCAGAACAAGGTCCAGTTGCTTCTTTCTTTGATTGTCCAGCCACCTGTCCTTCTCTTAGATGAACCTCTGACCTCCTTTGACCCTGTGGCTGCCCACGAGTTCAAACAACTAATTCGGGAGGCTAAGAAGGATTCCGTCATTATCTTTTCTACCCACATTTTGCAGCTGGCTCAGGATCTCTGTGACGAGATTGTTTTGCTCCATCACCAAGAATTGCAAGCAGTTCCGAGTAACAAACTCCACGACCCTGACTTTGAACAGGAAGTGGTTGCCTTGCTGACAGCAGATTAGGAGGAGTTTATGAAAACCATTCTACGTTATTTTTGGTATCGGGAAAAGTATGCCCTCCATCGCTCCGTCAATGGATTTTTCTACTATCTACGGAAACTGCCACTTGTGGGAAAGAGCATTCCAGAAAGTATTTTCAAGTCTTACAGCTTTAAGTCTGGTCTCTTTTTGGTCCTGCACATCCTCTCCATCCCCAGTCGCTTTCTGGTCAAGGGTTTGTGGCTGGCCTTGAATTTCTACTTTGCTTCCTTCTGGATTAATCTCCTAGCGAACGGGCATCTAACCTCTTGGCAAATCCAAGATGAAAACTGGCTTCTAGGCTTTTCCATTTGGATAACCTTTGTCAGCTTCATCTATCGGTTTGGCAAGGGATTTGAGCCTTTTATCGCCAAGTCCGAGCGGGAATTCATGCAAAATTTTGGACTTTCTCAATCTAGTTTTCTCCAGAGTCAACTCTTTGTAGAGCCCATTATCACCAGTCTGTCCTACCTGCCTGCCCTACTGATTTTTTCTATCCTGTCAGGAAATTGGCTCTATCTGCCTCTAGGATTACTGACCATTCCAGCAGGAAGTTTTACCGGACAGGCTCTCAATCGAGCACTATTCAACAGAGGTGTTTTGGCACGTCGAAACTCTTGGCAATCTTGGATTATCTTGGGTACTGGTCTAGCAGCTATTGCTTGCCTTATCCTTTTCCGCAAGCATCTGTCGCCCATCTTTTTACTGCCTGTGCTTGTCTGTCAGGTCTTGCTCATTTGGCTTAGCTATGGTTATTTGAAGCAACAGACCAATCACCTAGACTATCTCCAGTATTGCATGGACCAGTCCTTACAAATGGACAAGAAAATTGTTGAGATGACCAAGGGCAATGAATATACTCGCCAGGGTTTGGAGATGCAGACAAAACTGAATATGGAAACTGGAAAAGACCTATCCCACCTATCTGGCATGACCTACCTAAACGCTCTGCTATTTGACCGCTACCGCTCTATCCTCACTAGAAAACTGCTCTTCCGCTTGGGGTGTCTTTTGGCGATTATCCTCTTTCTTGAAGGAATCCGTTGGTTTTCAAAAGAGGATATAGAGATAAGCAATGCCAACTATATCGAGGGACTTCCATTTGCTTTCATGGTCATGTATGCCGCCTCCATGGGCAAGGCTGTCGCACAGATGGTCTTTGTTAACTGCGATATTTCTATGCTCCACTATCCATTTTACCGCGAAGCAAAAACCATTATTGCAGGCTTTCATTATCGTTTTCTGCAAACTGTTAAATTAAATGCTGCCTTCTCTGGATCTCTACTATTGGCCCTCATCATCTTTACTAGAGCGCAGCTACCTATTGAAACCTATCTCCTAACTGCACTGCTTCTGCTGAGTTTGACAGCTCTCTTCTCCTTCCACGATCTCTTTATCTACTATATTCTCCAACCCTTTACCAAGGACATGGAGGTGGTCAACCCAGTCTATAAATTTCTCAGCGGTGCCCTCTACTGGGTAGCCTATCTCAATATCAAGCTGGAGCTTGGCAGTCACTTGTACATCCTACTCATTTCTCTGACTATGATTGCCTATGTCAGCATCGGTTACTGGATTTTGCTGAAAAAAGCTCCGCAGACTTTTAGATTGAAAGCATAAAAAAGCAGCCTCTCGCAAGAGAAGGCTGTTTTATACTCAATGAAAATCAAGAGTAGCCTAGGAAACGAAGGTGAGGATAGAACTGAGGATCATCGAACCAAGTTGACAACGGATAATTTTGATTTTCGAAGAGTTTTATTTTACCAAATTCCCAAAATCGCCTGCCAAACCAGTGTCAACAGGGTCACGCCTAGCCAACAAACTAGTCCGACAAAAAGAGCAGCTCTGCCATTTTTCACCAAGGCAAACACATTAGACCGCGAACCAATGGCTGCCATGGCCATACAAATGAGAAACTTGGACAGGGTTTTAAGCGGAGTAAAAATGTCCGTACCCAATCCAAAGTGACCCGCGATTGTTGTCACCAAACTGGCTAGGATAAAATAGAGGATAAAGGTTGGAAAACCTGCCAAGAGCGAACTCTTGTCTGCCTGAACTCCCTTCCCTCTAGCCTGCCAAATTGCCAAAACCGACGTAATGGGAATAATGGCCAAGGTTCGCGTCAGCTTGACCATCACAGCCGTGTCCAAGGTCTGACTGCCCAGGCCGTAGAGGCTGTCCCAAGTGGTTGCTGTTGCGGTGACCGACGAGGTATCATTGACCGCCGTTCCGGCGAACATCCCAAAGGCCTGACCCGAATCGGTCGAAAAACCAAGCCAGGTTGCTAAGGTCGGAAAGACCAGGGCCGCCAAGACATTAAAGAGAAAGATGACCGAGATTGCTTGTGCTACATCCTCATCATCCGCCTGAATAATGGGAGCTGTCGCCGCAATGGCTGACCCTCCACAGATAGAGGTCCCAACGCCAATCAAGGTCGCCAGATGAGATGAAATAGGCAACCATTTCCACATCAAAAACGCCAAAAACAAAGCGAAACTGATAGTTGACAGAATAATCGGTAGAGATTGGCGACCGACTGCAAGGACCGCTGATAAGTTTAGTCCAAAACCCAAGCAAATCACCGCATACTGCAAGATTTTCTTAGAGGTAAAGGTCAAGCCTGGCTGAAAGGCATTTTTCCTTGAAATGTAGGAATGCAGGCTCATCCCGATTAGAAGGGCAAAAACAGGCCCACCCACCAATGGAAACAAGCCACCTAACCACTGTCCCACCAAAGCCAAGACCAGACAAAGTACCACACCTCTGGCATTTTCCTTAACCATAAGCCCCTCCTAGAAAATCAAGCGGAGAGCAGCTGTCGTCAAGACGCCAACCACTACTGCGAGGAGGATATTTTTGGTCCTCAGGACCACCAAAAAGGTCGAAATGAGGGCCAGACTTTCGACAGGGAGAAGGTTGGGGAGGGAGCCCACTTCTTCGTCCATGATGCTGGACAGGGTCAGAGCAAAGATAATGGTGATGGGTAGGAAGCTGAGAAATTTCACCAACTTTGGAGGCAGGGACTTGTTCTGCGTCAGTACAAAAGGCAGGACGCGTGGCACCCAGGTCACTAGGGCCGCCGCCAGAATAATCAGTAGAATACTAGTTTTTATCATCAATCATCACCCCCACAAAACAACCCAAAATCGTCGCCAAGAGCACAGCCACATAAGACGACACTAGCACAGACAGGCCGACATAGGCTAGACCAACCGCCAGCAAAATCAAGCCGATTTTTTTCAAAGGAATGGTCCGAGCCATAGCCTCCAACTGACCTGAGAAAATGCCGACAAACATGGCAACCAAGGCAAAATCCAAGCCAAACTGCTCGGGATTTGGAATCAAACCACCGATGAGATTGCCCAGAGTGGTAAAGATAGCCCAAGAAGCATAGCCAGCAAAGTTGTTGCCGTACATCCAGCTAGGGGCAATCTGCTTTCCCTCAATGTGTTTCCGCAAGAGAACCGCATAGGATTCATCTGTTAAAAATGAGCCAATCAAGATGTTGGAGCCCAGCCTATTTCCCTGAAAAATGGTCGTCGTATGCAGGCACATGAGAAAATTCCTCAAGTTGACAAAGAAAACCGTCACCGCAATCGACAACAAGGGAGCACCTGCCAAAATCATGGCACACATGACAAATTGGGCACTCCCTGCATAGACCAAGAGGCTCATCAAAGCCATTTCCACTGCTGAAATGCCTGAATTGACCGATACCACACCGCAGGCTAAACCGATACTGGCATAGCCCAGAGCTGTGGGAATGGCATCCCGCAAGCCCTCACGAAAAGAGTGTTCCTTCATTCCATATCTCCTTAATATCGTCATTTAGTTTATCTTTTATTACGTCGTTAATTCACCTTGCCTAACTCCAGTTACGCCTGCGGCTCGTTGCCTAGTACTAAAAGTAAACTAAAAGACTATAATTCATAAAAAGTATTCTCTCATTTTCTCACATTGCAACTCGTTTTTCAAGCCTTCCCTTATAGCTAAGCAAGCATTATGCCTTTATACTTGAAAAAGTGCAATAAACTTCCTGAGTTCCACACAAAATAGGTTCAACCAATGGCTGAACCTAGAGGGATAGGGATGCTACTGTTGTTTCTGGAGAACCATCAAACAAGAAGTAAAGTCCTTATTGTCTCCAACATGGTCCCCATGTCGAATCGACAAACCTGTATGCATTAATTGGCTACCAGTATAAACTTCTCCATCAAGGTGATAGACCGCTTCCTCTTCCAACCCCTGCAAATACAAGCGTTGATAAGCAAGATTGGCAGTTGTTAACCGACGATAATAACCCACGATAACTTGCTGACCATCCAAGGATTGGACCTGCCAAGCCGTTATCTCACCATCGAATGGACTTTTCAGGCGAGTGAAAATACCCTGTTGGAAAATCTCACGGTGAGCCTTGTAAAAGGCAATCTGCTCTTTCATCTCTTCCAACTCTTCTTGGCTACAATCAAACAAATCCAACTCATAGCCAAAACTTCCAAAGAATGCAACATTGGCACGTGTATTCAATGGCGTAGCTCGTCCCAACTGCTGATTGGGACTAGCTGACACATGGCAACCCATACTGTTCAAAGGATAGACCAGACTCGTTCCATATTGGATTTTCAAGCGTTCCATGGCGTCCGTGTCATCGCTGACCCAGGTTTGAGGTGCATAGTAGAGCATCCCCGGGTCAAATCTAGCTCCACCACTTGAACAAGATTCAAACAGAACCGTCGGAAAAGCTGCTATCAGGCTATCATATAAACGGTAGAGATTGAGAATATAGCGATGGAAGGTCTCGCCTTGCCGCTCCGCCTCCCGTGTACATGTAAAGACCTCTGTCATATAGCGATTCATATCCCACTTGATATAATCAATGTCATGCTCAGCCAACAGCCGGTGAAGTTGGTCATGAATATTTTGATAAACATCCTCTCTTGATAAATCCAAGGTATATTGATGGCGTCCGTGCGATTGACTATGCTGAGGATGATGGAAAATCCAATCTGGATGCGCTCGGTATAAATCACTGTCCTTATTGACCATTTCAGGTTCAATCCAAAGTCCAAATTTCATTCCCATAGCATGAACTTGGTCAATAATCCCTGTCAAGCCACTTGGTAATTTCTCTCGGTTGACCGTCCAATCTCCCAAGCCTGCTCGATCATGGTTTCGCTTGCCAAACCAACCATCATCCATGACAAATAGTTCAACACCAAGACCTGCAGCCTCCTTAGCCAAGGAAAGAATTTTTTCCTCATCAAAATCAAAGCTCATAGCTTCCCAGTTGTTCAAGAGAACAGGCCGTTCTCTATCACGCCAATAGCCACGCACCAGGTGTTTTTGGAAGAGGCGGTGATAGGTTTGGCTCATACCATTCAAACCATGCTCGCTATAAACCATAACCACCTCAGGTGTCTGGAGCTCTTCTCCCTTATCTAATGTCCAAGAAAAACGTTCAGGATGGATTCCCATACTCACTCTCGTCTTTTGGAAAGAACTCACATCCACCTGCGCCAAAAAGTTTCCGCTATAGACGAGCGAGAAGCCCAGTACCTCTCCCTGATGCTCATCCGCATTTGGTCGTTTCAAAGCCATGAAAGGATTGTGCTCCGCACTACTAGCCCCTTTGAGACTGTAAATAGACTGACAACCTTGATGAAGAGGCGATAATTGCAGATGCCGCTCGCGCCCCCAAGCCCCATCCAAATGCAACCAGTCATAGTCCATATCAGGCAGACAGAGTGTCATACTCAAGGCACGGTTCAAACAGACAGATTGTTCTCCGAGTTGTTCAAAACGAGCAGAGCGGGTCACCGCTGGATAGTCTCGAAAAATCGTATAAGACAAGACCAGACGGGTCTGCGACTCTTCATCCAACAAATAAATATCCAAACTATCTGCCTGTTCCTCCTCATCCAGATAGAGATGAGGAAGACCCTTCAAAGCCGATCGCCCAGCATAAATCCTATGCCCTTGATAAACAAAGTGCGATAGGCTGCTACCATCCTTCTGCACCAACTCAAAAGTCGGAGAAAAATAGTCCGTTGTACCATAACAAGCAAATTCAGGATTGGCATATTGGAGTGAGAAGAAACGGTCATCGTCTTCTACAAAGGAAGTCAAAGCACGATACTCATCTTCACGTACATACTGATAGGAAGCAGTTTCTGTTACCCGCTTTCCATAATACAAACTACCAATATGACCATTAGGCAAGACCGTCAACACATAGCTAATAAACTCATTGTAAAGATGGAATTCCTTTGTCTTTTCATGAAAGATAATTCCCATTGTAGCCTCCTATAATTTTCCACCAGATGTCGCAATCCCTTGGATAAACTGCTTCTGGAATATCACATACAGTACCAACATCGGCCAAATAGCCAAAACACTTGCAGCCATGAGCTGAGGATAGTTAACAGCGTAAGCTCCCTGAATCTTAGAAAGTGCGCTAGACAGGGTAGCCTTGTCCGCTTCTGAGTTGATAATCAATGGCCACAACAAATCCTTGAAAGCAAACAAAGCCGTAAAAATCGCTAAGGCAATCAAGCCAGACTTGGCCAAAGGCAACATGACCTTAAAGAAGGTCTGCCCGATATTACAACCATCCAATTTTGCAGATTCCTCCAATTCTTTTGGAAGACCCATGAAAAATTGACGGAGTAAGAATGTACCAAAGGCACTGACAATTCCTGGAAATACCAGAGCAAAAATCGTATTGCGCATACCAAGTTGGTCAATCATCAAATACTGAGGAATGACGAATAACTGAGGTGGCACCATCATCTGGAAAAGAACCAGACCAAACAAGAAATTCCGCCCAGGAAATTCCAAGCGAGCAAAGGCATAAGCTGCCATAGCTGAGAACATAACCGAGCTAAAGATACGCCATAACATCATCAAAATGGTGTTCAGATAGAGTATCGGAAAATTATTAGTCCGAATAGCCTCCGTATAATTGCTCACCATCCACTTACTTGGTAAAAATTGGAAAGGATTCATCTGAGTGGATTCGGTCACCGTTTTAAAAGACGTCAACACCATCCAAACGAATGGGATCAGCATGCCCATTGCCACTAAAATCAAGAAGGCATGCATCCAAATAGTTGATTTAAAAGCTGATTGTTTCACATGAACCTCCTTAACGGTAATGCACCCATTTTTTCTGTACCTTCATCTGAACGAAAGTAATGACAAGAATAATCAATAACAACAACATGACAATGGTAGAACCGTAGCCCTTATCCGAATATTTAAAGGAATTATTGTAAAACAGATAAACCAGAGATACCGTCTTATCATAGGCAGGACTTCGGATGTCTTCCATCATATAGATAACATCAAAGACTTGCATGGATTGAATAACACTGGTTACCACAACAAAGAACAAGGTCGGTGAAACCAAGGGCAGGGTAATGGAGAAAAATTGCTTGGCTGGACTAGCTCCATCAATGCGAGCCGCCTCATAAAAATCCGTCGGAATTTCTTGTAAACCAGCTAAAATTAAAATCATGCTATAGCCAACAGTACTCCAAATTCCAATCAGAGCAATTGAATAGAGAGCAATCTTTGGATCTTCAATCCAGTTCACAGCACCCAGTCCCAAACGACGCAAGACATAGTTAATCAAGCCGAAGTCCGTATTGTAGAGCCATTTCCAAACCATAGTCACCGCGGCTGGTGCTGCCACCATAGGCAGGAAAAATATTGTCCGATAAATATGCTTCCCTTTAATCTTAGAATTCAACAAAACCGCAAGCAACATGGCCAAGGCAACGGTAGCTGGAACAACTAGAATCGTATATTTCAAGGTATTCCATGTCGCCTGCCACACTTGCGCATCCCCTAGCATTCGTTGGTAATTTGCCAAGCCGACAAAGATGTCACCTTTACCGAAATCTCCACTCTTATGGAAACTCATCTTCATGGTTTGGAAAATAGGAATAATATTGAGCACAACCAATCCGATAATGGTCGGCGCTACCATTGCCCATCCCCAAATTGCCTCATTTAAACTTCCTTTTTTTCGGAACATCTTATCCCCATCCTTCTTCATTTAATAAGAAGGTCCGGGGAAGAATCAACTTCCCAAGACCTCCTACCTATTTTTCAGTTGCTAATTCAGCATTCATCATATCAGCTGTTTCTTTGGCAGCTTCTTCAGTTGCTTTTTCTCCAAGATAAGCAGGTTTCAATAGCTCGTAAGCCTTATCTTCCCACTTAATGGTTGTTTGTGAATATGGACGAATCTGTGCATAATCCACCATGTCAACATAATTCTTGATAGCAAAGTTTTTATTTGAATCTACCCAAGTATCTGCCGCGCCTTTATAAGCCGAGATTGCCACACCAAGTGTTGCCTGCATTTCTTGTGCCTCTTTTGAGCTGAGGTATTCAACCCATTTCCAAGCAGCATCTGGCTGTTTAGTAGTAGCAGCAATGGCATGACCCAATCCATTAAAGATGGTTGCACGAGTTCCATCTGGCCCTTTTGGCAAGACAGCTACATCAGCATTTTCACGAATGTAGTCATTAGCAGTGAAACCAGATAAATTCCAAGAACCGAAGACGCTCATAGCCACTTGACCGTTTTGGAATGCTTCGGCCCGCTCTTTATCCACTGTAATAGCTGGTGAAATTTTCTCTTTGACAAAGCTAAAGTAGTAATCCAAGGCTTCAATGGTCTTAGGATCATCGTAGCCTGATTTCAAATCATCAGTAATGACCTTACCACCATTTTGATAGATAAAGTTGTAGTAGCCCTCTTGGTTACTCAAACCAGCACCAAAACCATATTGACTACCATCTGGCTTGGTCAATTGTTTTGCCACTTCCTTCAACTTGTTCCAATCCCAAGTATCATCTGGATATGGAATACCTGCTTCATCAAACAATTTCTTATTGTACCAAAGACCGATTGTATCGAAATCTTTTGGAATAGCGTACTGCTTACCATTTATATTGTAGATTTCATTCAAACCATCTGGGAAATTAGCTAGTTTAGCATCTTCACTCTTGGCTAAGTATTCATCCAACGGCAATAGCATTTCATTGGAACCATAGCGATAAATCTCATTTGAATGCATCCAGAAGGTATCAGGCAATGAACCACCTGTCGCACCAGCTTCTAGCATAGTCCAGTAGGAATCCCAATCCGATACTTGAATATTGATTTTAATATCTGGATTCTTTTTCTCAAATTCATCCGCAATCTTTCTCAAACCAGGTTCCTGACCAGAATCCCAAATGGCATAGGATATTTCTGTCTTTCCTGAACCACTTCCTTCCGTAGCTTTACTAGACTCAGTCGAAGTAGAACACGCTGCCAGTAGGCCTGCAGCCGCAAGCAAGGTAACATAGCGACCAAATTTCTTCATGGTAATACTCCTTTTCTTTTGTCGAATACGTCGACGAACTTTGTTGTTTCTACTATAACTATAACATGTAAGCGCTTTATAATAAAATAGGAATATTTGACATCTTCTATATGATTTTGGGATATTTTTTAATTTTTTCAAATAAAATGTCACATTTACATATAAATATGTTATACTATTTGTAAACCTTTACAATTTTTGTGGAGAGAATACAATGAAAATACAACCTGAATTTTACGTCTTTAATAACAGATCCTATGTAGATTTTTACCCTATTCAATTTGGGATGGAGGCCTGTAAACCACTTCACTCATTCGGCCCAACTATGAAACAACACTATCTGTTTCACTACATCATCTCTGGTTCAGGTACTTTTTACGATACCTCCGACCAACGTGAATACCACCTAACCGCAGGACAGGGCTTTCTTATCTCCCCAGATGCCATCTGTAGCTACGAAGCAGACGCAAAGGACCCCTGGACCTATATCTGGCTTGAATTTGACGGTCTGAAAACTGAGCATTTTCTCAGACAAGCAGGGCTCTCGAAAGAACAACCTATTTTTTCGCAACGAGAAATGCCAACCTCTAGCCCTGTCTACCATGAAATGAAACAAATTCTCGCGCTCCATCACCAAAAAAGCGCCTGCCTTCTTGGGCACCTCTACCTCTTTATCTCCTATCTCATCGACTGCTCTCTGACCAAAACAAGCAGTAAACACGATGAAAACAAGGAATTTTATATACGAGAGGCCATCAACTTCGTAGAACGAAACTATGAGAAAGCTATATCCGTCGACGATTTGGCACAAGTATGCAACCTCAATCGCCACTACTTCAGTCGGCTATTCAAGGAGCAAATGAACATCTCACCTCAACAATTTATCATCCAATACCGACTCAGCGAAGCCTGCGAACTCTTAAAAAACACCACTAAGACACTACAGGAAATTGCTGAAGAAATCGGCTACTCCAACCAATTCAATTTTTCAACTGCTTTTAAAAGGCATTACCAAATTTCTCCAAATCGCTGGCGAAAAATCCACAAATAAACCTCTTACGTATCCTTAAACGTAAGAGGTTTTTATTCTATAAATTCTCAAAAGCTAGACTTGGTTTGGCATTCAAATCCCAACCAGCAAAGTTTTCCTTGTTGTATTCGCTAACGGCTGCCAAGGCAATCATACCAGCATTGTCACCGCAGAGGCGAAGCGGGGGAATGATGACCTCCACATCGGTGATTTCAGCTGCCAACCGCTCTCGTAATCCCTGATTGGCTGCTACACCGCCCGCTACGACCAAGGTCTTAACAGGGTATTTCTCCAAGGCCTTCTTGGTCTTAGCCATGAGAATGTCCATAACACAGGCTTGGAAAGAAGCTGACAGGTCCGCATTGGACAAGGTTTCCCCTTTCTGCTGGGCATTGTGGTAGAGGTTGATAAAGGCGGATTTCAAACCTGAAAAAGAAAACTCCAGATTGTCTTCCTTTATCATAGCCCGAGGGAAGTCATAAATGTCTTTCCCCTCATGTGCCAACTCATCGATGACACGACCAGCTGGATAGGGCAGACCCATGACCCGTCCTACCTTGTCATAGGCCTCGCCGACCGCATCATCTCGCGTTTCACCGACAATCTTGTAGTCGCCCGCCTCTGACACATAGACCAACTCCGTGTGCCCACCGCTGACCAAAAGAGCCAAGAGCGGAAACTCCAACTCCTTGACCGCACGCGCCGCCATCAAATGCCCTGCCATGTGGTTGACAGGAATGAGTGGCAAACCATTAGCCCAGGCAAAGGCCTTGGCAGCCGAAATCCCGACCAGCAAGGCACCGACCAAGCCAGGCCCATAGGTCACCGCCACAGCCGTCAGGTCCTCTGCCGTCACCTCCGCCTCCAACAAGGCCTCCTCGATACAGGCCGTAATCACTTCCACATGGTGACGGCTGGCCACCTCGGGCACCACCCCACCAAACCGCTGGTGACTGGCAATCTGGCTGGCAATGACATTGGACAAAAGCTCCGCCTCATTCCGCAAAACAGCCACCGAAGTCTCGTCACACGAAGTCTCAATCGCCAAAATCAATCTATCTTTCATCACGTTCTCTCTTCATTAGCACCGCGTCCTCGACAGGATGGCGGTAGTAGTCTTTTCGTTTTCCTATTTTGGTAAAATGCTGGCGTGCATAGAGGGCCTGAGCTGCGCTATTGGACTCCCTCACTTCGAGGAAGATGTCCCCATCCCAGTCCATCACAGCAGCCATCAGCTGACTGGCGATTCCCAACCTCTGGAAATCAGCCCTGACAGCAATCTGCAAGATTTCCATCTCATCCAGCACCGTCTGCACAACCAAAAATCCAACTAATTCCTGACCCTCATAGGCCAGATAATAATCCTCATCCTGACTAGCCATACTGGAGGCAATCTGTTCCAAGGTCCATGGAGACTGCTCATAAACCGACTGCATAACTGCCAAAACAGCCTCTGCCAGATTTTCCTGACCATCGTAGTGTTTAATCTCTATCATACACGTTTGATATAACTTTCTGAGCCAGCTTGGTTGTCCTTAAGCCAGTTTTCCTCTGCCTCTACTCGTTTGAGATAGTTGGGCTCAAAGCTGGTGACATCTGCCGCTGGCAAGTCTTGACCAATCACCGCCAGCTGATAGGCAGACGGCTGACTGGTTTGGCAATGGGCAGTTGGCAGTGCTTGCTCGATTTGCTCCATGAAGTTTTCTACTTCTCCGACAAAGGTGATGTTTTCCTTACCAGACAAACTAGAAAGTAAATCTTCAAAAGACCAGTAGCGGTCTGCCTCGACTGCTCTGCCATTTTCATAAACACCTGCATAGACGCAGTTACGGCGGGCATCGATGAGGGGCACCACCAGACCCGTCAGGCTGGACGGAACCAGGGACTGAAGACTGGATAGCCCCACCAAGTCGATCTTGAGGGTGTAGGCCAAGGTCTTGGCAGTCGCCACGGCCACACGAAGCCCCGTGTAGGAGCCAGGTCCCTGAGCGACCACAACCCGATCCAGGTCTTTGGGTGTCCAGCCCACCTGTGCCACCAAAAAATCGACCACAGGCATGAGGCTGATACTATGATTTTTCTTGACAGCCAGCAGGGTTTCCGCCTGCAAGCGACCGTCCTCCACCAAGGCAACCGATAAGGCCTGGTTGGAGCTGTCTAGGGCTAGTATTTTCATCTTCTCCTCTTTCCTTATACTCAATGAAAATCAAAATCAGACTAGCTCCAAAGGTTTGGGGAACCTTTGGAGGTTGGAGATAGGCGAACGTAGTTCGTTTCTACTTATGCAGATAGAACCCTGTTACTATTTTATTTCAAGGTAACAGGCTGAAAGGCTCCACTGGAGCCTTTCACTCATCAAATCAAGTCAACAACGTCTGATTTTGATTTTCGAAGAGTATTTCAATGCTACTCTCTATTGTAAGCCATCTTGGATATTTTTTCAAATAATGAAAAGAATCGGTTGTGATTTCAAGTAGGTTAATGGATCGAATCGATTTGTCATTCTAGTAAGTCACATCACTATCTGGCAGTTGACAGGCATTTCTCGGCACAATTGAACTTAGTCTTAGTAATCCCAACACACTCGGAATCCTAACTCATTTCTTTGATTTATCCCCTTCTGAAATACCGAATTTCTGAAAATCATGACACTTTTCCATTTTCCTACCAAACCCTTTTACCATCAGCATATTTTATGGTATAATGAAGAGTACATTTAGACTGAATAAATTGACAACTCGAGAAAATTGAATAGACATTACCAAACATACCCAACTGTTTGGGGCTTTTTTCATAGTTGCCAGTCAAAAAGAAAGGAACTATACTACACATGATTTATAAAGTATTCTATCAAGAATCAAAAATTAGCCCACGTCGCGAGCAAACACGCGCTCTTTATCTAGACATCGATGCTGCATCAGAATTGGAAGGTCGTATTATCGCGCGTGAATTGGTGGAAACCAACCGCCCTGAATACAACATCGAATTTATCGACCTCTTATCAGACAATCATCTTGAATACGAGAAAGAGCACGCAGATTTCAAAATTACGGAGTTTTAATCCATGTCATCAGTCAATCTAAAACCTCATGAAGTTGGCGTTTTCGCCATCGGTGGTTTGGGAGAAATCGGGAAAAACACCTACGGTATCGAGTACAAGGATGAAATTCTCATCGTCGATGCCGGTATCAAGTTCCCAGAAGATGACCTATTGGGTATCGACTACGTTATCCCAGACTACTCCTACATCGTTGAAAACCTAGACCGCGTGAAAGGTCTGGTTATTACCCACGGGCACGAAGACCACATCGGAGGCATTCCCTTCTTACTCAAGCAAGCCAATGTCCCAATCTATGCTGGACCTTTAGCCCTCGCCCTCATTCGAGGCAAATTGGAAGAACACGGACTGCTCCGTGATGCGACTCTGCATGAAATCAATCATAATACAGAGTTGACCTTCAAGCACCTCAAAGTCAGCTTCTTCCGTACCACCCACTCCATTCCAGAACCACTCGGTATCGTCGTTGACACCCCGCAAGGAAAAATCGTCTGTACCGGTGACTTCAAGTTCGATTTCACTCCAGTTGGCGAGCCAGCAGACCTTCACCGCATGGCTGCCCTCGGTGAAGAAGGCGTTCTCTGCCTCCTCTCCGACTCGACAAATGCTGAAGTTCCAACCTTTACCAACTCGGAAAAAGTGGTCGGTCAGTCCATTATGAAATTGATTGAAGGCATCCACGGACGCATTATCTTTGCTTCCTTTGCCTCCAACATCTTCCGTCTCCAACAGGCGGCTGATGCAGCGGTTAAGACCGGACGCAAGATCGCTGTCTTTGGACGCTCCATGGAAAAGGCCATTGTTAACGGTATCGAGCTCGGCTACATCAAGGTGCCTAAGGATACCTTCATCGAGCCAAACGAGATCAAAGAATACCCTGCCAGCGAGATCATGATTCTCTGTACAGGGAGCCAAGGGGAGCCTATGGCAGCACTCTCTCGCATCGCCCACGGTACCCACCGTCAAGTGCAACTCCAGCCAGGCGACACGGTCATCTTCTCGTCCAGCCCTATTCCGGGAAATACCACAGGTGTCAACAAGCTCATCAATATCCTGATTGAAGCCGGTGTCGATGTGATTCACGGTAAAATTAACAACATCCACACCTCTGGGCACGGTGGTCAACAAGAGCAAAAACTCATGCTCCGCCTGATCAAGCCAAAATACTTCATGCCTGTCCATGGTGAATACCGCATGCAAAAAATCCATGCCAGCCTAGCTGTTGATACAGGCGTTCCAAAAGATAATATCTTCATCATGGAAAACGGAGATGTCCTTGCTCTGACAAAAGATTCTGCACGTCTCGCAGGTCAATTCAACGCCCAAGACATCTATGTCGATGGAAACCGCATCGGTGAAATCGGCGCAGCAGTCCTCAAAGACCGCCGCGATCTTTCAGAAGATGGTGTTGTCCTTGCAGTAGCCACTGTCGATTTTAATTCTAAGATGATATTAGCAGGACCAGACATCCTCAGTCGCGGTTTTATCTATATGAGAGAATCTGGCGAGCTCATTCGCGAAAGCCAACGCGTCCTTTTCAACGCTATCCGCATCGCCATGCGCAACAAAGACGCAAATATCCAAACAGTCAACGGCGCCATTGTTAACGCCCTACGACCATTCCTATACGAAAAAACAGAGCGTGAACCAATCATTATCCCAATGATTCTGACACCTGACCGATAACACACTAAAATCCCATAGGTGAAACCTCTGGGATTTATTTTATAGTAACAAGATAGCCCAGCTTGAAAAAAGACCGATTTCAAGCTCATGTCCATCCCCTCGCCCTTCTATTTCTTAGCTCAGGCTGAAACAGTCTCTTCCCAGACTACTTCACTCCACTGGACCATTACTCGCTTTCCAATTTCTCAGCTCATGAACAAAGGACCCGTCGGGGTCCTTTGTTTAATACATATCCAAATAGTTGTCGATTTCCCATTGAGAAACGTAGGTTGCGTAGCTTGCCCATTCGATTTTCTTAGCTTCCAAGAAATTCGTATAGATATGATCACCTAGAGCTGCACGAACTACCTCGTCTTCACGAAGAGCTTTCAATGCATTGTGAAGAGTTGAAGGAAGATCAGTGATACCTGCTTCACGACGCTCCTCATCAGACATTGCATAGATATTAGATTCTACTGGTGCTGGTGCTTCAATTTTATTTTGAATACCTTCCAAGCCAACTTCCAACAGAACGGCCATAGCTAAGTATGGGTTGGCAGTTGGATCAACCGAGCGCAATTCCAAACGAGTTCCCATTCCACGTGATGCAGGTACGCGAACCAATGGTGAGCGGTTTTTACCAGCCCAAGCAATATACACAGGAGCTTCAAAGCCTGGAACCAAACGCTTGTAAGAGTTCACTGTCGGGTTTGTAATAGCAGTATAGTTATAAGCATGCTTAATCAAACCACCAAGGAAATGGTAAGCAGTTTGAGACAGCTGCATACCGCGAGGATCTTCTGGATCAAAGAAGGCATTATTCCCATCCTTATCAAAGAGTGACATGTTACAGTGCATACCTGAACCAGCAATACCAAACTTAGGCTTGGCCATAAATGTCGCATACATACCATGCTTACGAGCAATTGTTTTAACAACTAACTTGAAGATTTGAATATTGTCACAAGCTTTTAAGACATCCGCATATTTGAAGTCAATTTCATGCTGACCTACTGCCACTTCGTGATGACTCGCTTCAACTTCAAAGCCCATCTCTGTCAAGACATTGACGATTTCGCGACGTGTATTATCAGCCAAGTCCGTTGGTGCGAGGTCAAAGTAACCACCTTTATCATTTACTTCAAGCGTTGGATTTCCTTGTTCGTCCATCTTAAAGAGGAAGAATTCTGGTTCTGGACCAAGGTTGAATGAAGAGAAACCTGCCTCTTCCATGTGACGAAGCGATTTCTTCAAATTTCCACGTGGGTCACCAGCAAAAGGCTTAGCATCTGTTGTATAAATATCACAAATCAAGCCAGCTACACGACCATTTTCATCACCCCAAGGGAAGATAGTCCATGTATCCAAGTCTGGGTAAAGATACATATCTGATTCATTGATACGAACAAATCCTTCAATAGATGAACCATCAAACATGACCTTATTTGACAAAACCTTTTCGACCTGCTCATCAGTTGCTGGAATTTCTACGTTTTTCATCACTCCCATGATGTCTGTAAACATAAGACGTAGAAAGGTAACGTTTTTCTCTTTGATATCGCGCTTGATATCTGCCACTGTGAATGTCATTATTTTTCTCCTCTATTTTAAAAGCTAATTACGACGAACGGAAAATGGAACTAGGACTTGAAAATCGTCCCTGACGACTGAATTCATCATGTAAGATACGACGGACATCTTCATCAGTCAAGGTTTTCTGCTGTTTTTGGACCTTAGCTTTCGCTTCCCGATTTGCATATTCCTTCTTAATCGCAGCAATATTCAAACCTTCATCCAAAAAATCCTTGATTTCTAAAAGTAAGTCCATATCGTTTAGAGAATACAAGCGACGATTCCCTTCATTGCGATCGGGCTTAATCAAGCCTTGATCTTCATAGTAACGAATTTGACGAGCAGTTAAATCTGTCAACTTCATCACACTACCGATCGGAAAGATGGCTAAGGAACGACGAAACTCTTTTTCTCTCATAACGAACTCCTTTCTGCCTACCATTATAGGAGAATTTTTTTTTGAGGTCAATAGACGATGTTATATTTTGTGACATCATTTATCCTGAAAACGTTTTTTTATAACATTCACATCATAATTAACTAGAATCGCAATGAAAACTCCGATAAAGGTTTCAAACACACGAATAAACACATATTGAATCGTATCACCAGCAGGAATAGACAATGTAATAATTAATAAAGCTGACACTCCACCAATAATTCCCGCTTTATTATTCATCGCCACATTTGTCATAATCGTTAACATGACAAATATCGGAACAAAAATCGCAGTTACCCAAAAATGATCTAAGAATAATCTATCCAAAATAAAGAAAAGTAGCGCATAAAAACCACCAATAGAATTACCCAGAATACGAGAAGCTCCAAAATGGACACTCTGATCGAAGTCTTCTCGTAAACTAAACACAGCCGTCAAAGCCGCAATCTGAATCCCTTGCCACCCCATAAAACCAAACAAAAGAATAACTAGGAAGACTGCCAAACCCGATTTGAACGTCCGCATCCCCAACCGAAATTTCTTTGGATCAAATGTATATTTTTTTAACATACCTCTATTCTAACATGATTTCGGAAAATAGAATAGCAAATACCTGCCCAGCTTTTCTTTTCTCCTAAGCTCGACTGGAAAAGCCTCCTGTTCACGCCAGCTTTTCAAAAAACCAATAATCTGTCACTTTAAATCAGCTGCAAGAAGGAACCCAGAAGTAAGATAAACGAATAGACGCTGCAAAAAAACAACGTCTTTTTTGAATTTTATATTTTGTGCGCAGTAGTTGAATGGCAGTTGTGACCAAGATTCAGCCTTGAGGGGTTCAAATAGCCCAGTGGACTATTTGAAGTTAGCACCAAGAAAAAAACAAAGCAACAAGCTACAGAATCATTTTTGACAGAAGCTTCGCTTCTTCTATTTCCAACCTCAAAATATCTCCCAGATATGTTGAGTTAACTTACCGCCTATTTTTCATTTCAGTAAGCACCGCAAGCCCTGGAAGTACACCTTGCTAGACTGTCTAACTCGCTTAGCTTCATAGAAACTCTACACGATGCACAAAATGCAACGGAAATCCGTTGCATTTTAGCCTTTACCTAGGCTGATTTTCTAACTCACTACGTTCACAGAAAATCTAGCCTTTGCACTAGAAAAGAGCTGGTTGCCCAACTCTTTTCGTCGCAAGTTTTTACTTTTCAGTAAGAGCTGCAAGTCCTGGAAGCACTTTGCCCTCAAGAAGTTCCATTGATGCACCACCACCAGTTGAGATCCATGAGAACTTGTCTGCACGGCCAAGGTTGATAGCTGCTGCTGCTGAGTCACCACCACCGATGATTGATTTCACGCCTGGTTGTTTCACGATAGCGTCCATTACACCGATTGTACCAGCTTGGAAGTCTGGGTTTTCAAATACACCCATAGGACCATTCCAAACAACTGTTTTCGCACCAGTCAAAGCTTCGTCAAACTTAGCGATTGACTTAGGACCGATGTCAAGACCAAGGAATCCTTCTGAAACTGCTTCGCCTTCCGTGTCACGAACTTCAGTGTATCCAGCAAATGCGTTAGCTTCTTTTGAGTCAACTGGCAAGATCAATTTACCATTAGCTTTTTCAAGAAGTGCTTTTGCCACATCAAGCTTATCTTCTTCTACAAGTGAGTTACCGATTTCGATACCTTGAGCTTTGTAGAATGTGTACGTCATACCACCACCGATAAGAACTTTGTCTGCTTTTTCAAGAAGGTTCTCGATAACACCGATCTTATCAGATACTTTTGAACCACCAAGGATTGCCACAAATGGACGCTCTGGAGTTTCAACAGCTTCTTGGATGTAAGCAATTTCGTTTTCCAAAAGGAAACCAGCTACTGCTTTTTCTACGTTTGCTGAGATACCAACGTTTGATGCGTGTGCACGGTGTGCAGTACCAAATGCATCGTTAACAAAGATACCATCACCAAGTGAAGCCCAGTATTTACCAAGTTCTTCGTCGTTTTTAGATTCTTTCTTACCATCAACATCTTCGAAACGAGTGTTTTCAACAAGGAGAACTTGTCCATCTTCCAAAGCATTGATTGCAGCTTCCAATTCAGCACCACGAGTAGCACCTGCGATGAAAGCAACGTCTTGACCCAATTTAGCTGCCAAGTCAGCTGCTACAGGAGCCAATGATTTACCTTCTTTGTCAGCTTCTTCTTTCACACGACCAAGGTGAGAGAAAAGAATTGCACGTCCACCTTGCTCAAGAATATACTTGATAGTTGGAAGAGCTGCTGTAATACGGTTATCGTTAGTGATAACGCCATCTTTCAAAGGCACGTTGAAGTCCACGCGAACAAGAACTTTTTTGCCTTTCAATTCTACATCTTTAACAGTCAATTTTGCCATTAGATAAGAACTCCTTAAATTATATTTACTTTACCATTGTATCATATTTTCTGTATTTTTTCTTGCATAAAGATATTTTTTTCACAAATGTTATGAAATCTAAAACTATCGCCTCGTAATCAGATTTTTCAAATTCTAAGGTTGCCAAATCAGAAACAACTCATCTCATTCATATTTTTAGCATAAGAAAACAGCCATATTCCAGCAATCCGAAAATACAAAAAAAGAGGCCGAAGCCTCTTCGATTTTCACTAAGGATTATTTAGCGATTTTTGCGAAGTACTCAAGAGTACGAACAAGTTGTGCAGTGTAAGACATTTCGTTGTCGTACCATGAAACAACTTTAACCAATTGCTCGCCATCAACTTCGATAACTTTAGTTTGAGTTGCATCAAACAATGAACCGAATGAGATACCTACGATATCTGAAGATACGATTTGGTCTTCAGTGTAACCAAATGATTCAGTAGCAGCAGCTTTCATAGCAGCGTTTACTTCTTCAGCAGTTACTTTCTTGTCAAGAGTTGCAACCAATTCAGTTACAGAACCTGTTGGAACTGGAACACGTTGTGCAGCACCGTCAAGTTTACCGTTCAATTCTGGGATTACCAAGCCGATAGCTTTAGCAGCACCAGTTGAGTTAGGAACGATGTTTGCAGCAGCAGCACGTGCACGACGAAGGTCACCACCACGGTGTGGTCCGTCAAGAACCATTTGGTCACCAGTGTAACCGTGGATTGTAGTCATCAAACCTTTTTGAACGCCAAATGCATCGTGAAGAGCTTTAGCCATTGGTGCCAAACAGTTTGTAGTACATGAAGCACCTGAGATAACTGTTTCAGTACCATCAAGGATGTCGTGGTTAGTGTTGAAAACAACAGTCTTAACATCGTTACCACCAGGAGCAGTGATAACAACTTTTTTAGCACCGTTAGCGTGGATGTGTTGCTCAGCTTTTTCTTTAGAAGCAAAGAAACCTGTAGCTTCCAAAACGATATCTACGCCATCAGTAGCCCAGTCGATGTTTCCTGGCTCACGCTCAGCAGAAACTTTAACGAATTTACCGTTAACTTCGAAACCACCGTCTTTAACTTCAACAGTACCGTCGAAACGACCTTGAGTTGTGTCATATTTCAACAAGTGTGCAAGCATTACTGGATCTGTAAGGTCGTTGATACGAGTAACTTCAACACCTTCTACGTTTTGGATACGACGGAAAGCAAGACGACCGATACGTCCGAAACCGTTAATACCAACTTTAACTACCATGAATGATTTCCTCCTTATGAAAATCGAGTTCTTTATTTTAAAAGGCAAGCCTTTTAATCCTTTTGTGAAAATATTAACTTGTAAGCCTACAAGCATCTTTTCAACGTTTTTATTATATAACTATTTACCGAAAATTGCAAGAGTTTGCATACTTTAATGCAGGAACTTACATAGAAAAAGGCAGCCGAAGCTGCCTGGGAAATAATGATATATCACTCTTGTTCAATCTAGCGATTGACGAAATTTAGACTACTTCACAGTATCTAATACATCAGCCAATGTCTGCTCTGTTTGATTGCTACGGAATACAGATACCACATCTTGGTCTTTATTCAGAATAAACATCGTTGGAATATTAGTGACTTCCATACTGTCTGCTGCAACCATATCTTTATCTTGATAGTAGGTGAACTTATAGTTGTCAGCCAAATATTTTTGACCATTCTCTGCCGTTTCGCGTGTACCATCTACAACATTTAGAAAAATAAAGTTAACATCTTTTCCGTATTTTTCATATAGCTTTGCCAAAATAGGTAATTGTGCCTGACAATCTGGACACCAACTTGCCCAGAATACAACAATGGATGGCTTGCCTGCAAAATCAGCCAGACTAGTTTCCTTATTGCTTTTATCCAAAAATGTAATCTTGCTAATTTTTTCCGTCAATGAAAGTAATTCACCGTCCGAAGGCTGACTAGAGCTTTGGCTAACTTCAGTCGTCGGTGCACTCTGTGTTAGATTAGCTGTCGTCCCCAAGTAGACTGCACCACCTACCACAAGGGTTGCAACTACACCGGTAGCAAAAATATCTCTTTTTCTCATATTTTCCTCCATTCTTCTCTATTACTATATCATAATTTTTAACTAAAAAACAAAAATAACTCAGGTTCATTGTTAATGTTAACTTGAACCCGAGTCATCTGTGTTTAAGCACCTAATACATGCTTATTGATTCTTCAGAGTTTATCTTACTGCTTCCGTCTTCTAAACACAAGTGTAAGAGTTCCTAGAATCATTCCAACAAGGGCATACATTCCATTCTCAGCAACACCCGTCTTAGGAAGTGTTTTTCCTGGAGTTGGTGGGGTTGATTCTGCTGGTGGAGTTGTAGGCGGTGTTGGTGGGGTTGGTGGGGTTGGTTGAGTTGGTGGATCCGATGGTACCGGTGGTTCCACTGGTGGAAGCGGTGGAAGCGGTGTTGGTGGTCCCGGTGGTTCTGGAAGTGGTGGAGGAGTTACTGTAACAGTATTTGTCTTCTTCTTAGTCTGTGGATTACGATCAAATGTTACAGAAGCTGTGTTAGGAACGAGCTCAATTCCCTTATCAGTAACATAGTTTGATAAATCAGCTTCAGGATTAATCATCGCATAAATCGACATAGTCACTTGACGACCACGTAGACTAGCCAGCACATCTGGGTTCGTAATATCAAACACTACATGGTTTGTAGCTTTATCGATACTTACTTGTCCTAAAATAGCTGCTGACGCATCTGTTAATTCACCCTTCTCATTGACTGCCAAGAGAGCCGCTTCAACTTCACGGGCAACGGTTGCTTTAGGAGTTTTTTCAGCAAGTTGTTTTTCAAGCTCTTCAATTGAGGCTGTAGCATTTCGAATTTCAACTTCTAATGCTGCAAGACTTGCTTCGCTAGTATTTGCAACTTCGATTTGTTGTTCCAATTCCACAACTGTTTGTTGAACCTGGTCTTTACTTGCCTTCAACTGCTCTATCGCAACAGTCAAGGCTTGAATTTCTGCCTGCTTATCAACTACAGGCTGACTATTGTCAGTATTTTCATCTACTACTGATGTTCCATCTGTCTCCTCTGTTGTTGAAGGAGTTGTTGTAGATGCTGTAGATGCTGTAGCTAATTCTGCTTCTTTTATTGCCAACTCTTGCTCAATTTCAGCTATACGCACTTTTTGAGCTTCTAATTCAGTAGCCATAGTAGCGACCGAACTTACAGTATTGGTAATCTCTGTTTTCTTAGCTTCTAGAGTTTCTAGAGTCGCCTTGGCTTCTGCCAACTTCGCTTCTAATTCAGCAAACTCTTTTAACACTAAGTTTTCACCAGATCCAACTTTAATTGCCACACGTTGGATATTTAAAACAGATTCCAAAGTATCTTCCATTGTGAATGCTGTATACTGGCTATCCGCTTCAATTGTATACGCAATATCATATCGGAAGTCTGAGGTACGTTGCAACAGATCCAAATGGAATGCTTGTTCATTACCATCAGCTGTATTCACCGTCTTAGTAGGATCCCCTGGTGTCGGTGGTACTGGTGTCGGTGGAGTTGGTGGAGTAACGATAACTGGAACAGTTGACTTATCTTTTGTCACTCCTGGACCATTCGTAAAGTGAAGATTAGCCGTATTCGGAACCGAATTATCCACATAAGTAGATAAGTCCGCTTCTGGACGAATTGTAGCTGGAATAAAGATATGAATTGCTGAACGTCCCTCTAGTTTAGAGAAATCTTTTACTGCTACTGTGACAGCTTGTCCATCAACAACTACATCTACAATTCCTTCTGCACTATATCCATCGATATCAACTACTACATCTCCATTGATTTGAAGAGCTGAATCAACCTGGTCGGTAATTACAAATTCTTTATAATCAACAATATCTTCTGGAATAGTTGTTGCTATATCGTAATTGTAAGATTTACCTCGTGCAATTTCTAAGTAATCCAATGTTTTATTGATTTTCTTATCAATCTCTGGTTCTCCTCCTTCAGGAGTTGGAGGATAAACTGGAACCTCATTAGATTTCTTCTTCGTCTCTGGATTGTTATTGATTACATATTCCGCTGTGTTCGGAACAGCAGTTTTTCCATCAACAATATATGCTGAAAGATTTGCTCCTGAACGAATCTTAGCATTGAAGGTAACAACTACAGGTTTACCACCATTATTTCGTACTTGTTCTTCTGTCAAGTCTACTGTTAATGTTTGGTTATCTATTGTTGTATTTGCTGAAATAAGTTTTCCATCAATTTCAACAGCGATATCACCACTGAATTCAAGAACAGGAACAAGAGTGTCCGTGATTGTAAATGCTGTTGCATCGTTCGGTACACTTGTAGAAATATGGTAAGTAAAGACATCATAACGATTCGCTAATGTATCACTTTCCTTACCATTTACGTCCTTGACAATCGGTGGATTCTCTGGACTTGGTGGAGTTACTGGTACTTCATTTGATTTCTTCTTCGTCTCTGGGTTGTTATTGATCACATAATCGGCCGTATTCGGAATCTCGGTCTTGCCGTCTACCTTATAGGCTGAGAGGTTCGCGCCTGGACGAATCTTAGCTTTAAATGTCACTACGACTTCTTTACCGCCGTTAGCTTTCACTTGTGCTTCTGAAAGGGTGACTGTCAAGCGTTGGTCTTGAACCGCAATCGTTGCGTCGGCACTTGCGT
>NZ_JAIJZO010000008.1:0-98993 GCF_019754115.1 Streptococcus sp. 2018110
TTAGCCTTGGCCACCTAGCCTAACAGCTTCAAACCTGTTATCAAATGAAATCATCAACTTACTCAAACATAGTGAAACATCTAATTCTTGACTAAGGTAAGGTGGCTAACTTCATTATAGAACTTTCGAAGGGAGATAAATTCCTGATTTTTCTAAAATACAAGGATATTGCTATGTATCCAAAGGAATCTTTTGGTATAATGGAGAAATGAATAATCAAATTATCTTATTAACTATTCAGGTCTTTATTATAGCCCTGATTCTTTGGATGCTTTACACAATTCTATACTATGCTAAAAAGCACGATATTTCTCTAAAAGAGAAATTTTGGACAGGATTTGGTATCGGTTATGTTACTGATTTGCTAGACACCTTGGGGATTGGAACCTTTGCAACGACAACCACTATGTTTAAACTGACAAAGTTGGTGGAAGACGATCGTAAAATTCCTGCGACCATGACAACGGCGCACATCATACCAGTCTTAGTAGAGGCGCTATTGTTTATTACGATAGTTGAGGTTGACATGGTCACTCTGATTGCTATGGCAGTAGCGGCATTTACGGGTGCCTTTGTTGGTGCCAAGGTAACTCAAAAATGGGATACAAAGAAAGTTCAACGAATTCTTGGGATTTTGCTAATTATTGCAGCCTGTTTCATGGTCTATCGCATGATTACTAACCCTGGCGCAGATCTTACCAATGAAGTAAAGGGCTTAACTGGTTGGAAACTGGCTGTTGGTATTGCCTTTGATTTTATGGTGGGAATGCTGATGAGTATGGGACTGGGTAACTATGCTCCTGAGTTAATCTTCTTCTCATTGATGGGAATTAGTCCAGCGGTTGCTCTTCCAGTTATGATGTTGAATGCTGCTATGATTATGACAGCGGGTGCCAAGCAGTTTATCCAATCAGGACGAGTAAACTGGCCAGGAGTTCCAGGAATCATTGTCGGTGGGGTACTGGGTGTTTTGACAGCCGCTTTCTTCTTATCAAATTTGGATATTAATAATTTAAAAATTTTGGTTGTCTTCATTGCAGCGTATACAGGCTTTACTCTGCTTCGTTCTTCCTTTGTTACTAGGATTAAAAAATAGTAGGAGGACCTATGGATATTTATTTACGAAATGAAATTGATCTGGACGGGCAGATTGAGGTAGTGGATCAGCAATTTCAAGTGGAAGTTAAGGAAAAAGATGGCACTCTCTATCTCATTTATAGTAACGATGAAGCTGAAAAAGTTGTCATAAAATGTGACGAAGAAGAGTTAGTGATGACACGCTTTTCCACTCCGAAGTCTATTATGCGATTCATTTCTGGTAAAGAAGCTATTGTGACCATTCCTACACCGTTAGGAATCCAGCATTTTGTGACCGATACAAAACGTTACCAATTAAACCGTTCGGATCAAAGTGTCCAGTTGCAATATGAATTAAAGGGATTAGAGAACCAGCAAGTTTTTGCTTCCTATGATTTGGAAATCTCGTGGAAATAATCTCTTATTTCCAGAAAAATATTCTTGAATTTCTCGGGATTTTTGATATAATAGTTAACAAATCGAGGGAGTAGCTAGCGGAAATTTCCGTGATATTGTCGTCAATCCGACTTGTTTCCGGCAATATATTAAATAGCGAGACTTGTTTTAATAAGACAGGTCTCTTTTTTATTTGTTAGGTAAAAAAGAGACCGAGAAGGAGAAGGAAATTGTCAAAAGAACAAAAACGCGATTTGTTTTATACACAGAGCGAAGAGCAAGTATTGTCAAGCATGGGGTCTTCTTTGGACGGTTTGTCTAGTGATGAGGCAAGCAAACGTCTAGCAGACTACGGTCGTAACGAATTGGATGAGGGTGAAAAACGCACACTCTTAGCTAAATTCTTGGATCAGTTTAAGGACTTGATGATCATTATCTTGATTGCAGCAGCAATCTTGACGGTGATTACAGAAGGTTCACACGGTTTGACAGATGCCATTATCATCTTGGCCGTGGTTATCTTGAACGCTGCCTTTGGTGTTTATCAAGAAGGGCAAGCTGAGGCAGCCATTGAGGCGCTAAAAAACATGTCAAGCCCAGTTGCGCGTGCGCTTCGTGACAATCATGTAGTCGAAGTTGATTCTAAAGACTTGGTACCTGGTGACATCGTCTTGCTTGAAGCAGGTGATGTTGTTCCTGCCGATATGCGTTTGTTGGAAGCTAACTCCCTCAAAATCGAAGAGGCAGCTCTTACAGGTGAGTCTGTACCAGTTGATAAAGATTTGTCAGCAGTTTTGGCTGAAGATGCACCGATCGGTGACCGTGTCAACATGGCTTACCAAAACTCAAACGTTACTTACGGTCGTGGTCTTGGTGTGGTTACAAATACAGGTATGTACACTGAAGTTGGTCATATTGCTGGTATGCTTGCCAATGCTGATGAGACTGATACACCATTGAAACAAAACTTGCACCAGTTATCAAAAGTCTTGACTTATGCAGTTCTTGTCATTGCTGCGGTAACCATGGCTGTTTCGGTATTTGTACGTGGAGAAGGTATCTTACCTGCTCTTATGACTTCTGTAGCTCTTGCGGTTGCGGCCATTCCTGAAGGTTTGCCAGCTATTGTTACAGTGGTTCTTTCGCTTGGTACACAGGTCTTGGCTAAGCGTAACTCGATTATCCGTAAGTTACCAGCTGTTGAAACACTTGGTTCAACTGAAATCATCGCATCAGATAAGACTGGTACTTTGACTATGAACCAGATGACTGTTGAAAAAGTTTATACAAACGGTCAGTTGGTGGATGCTAAAGAAGCTTTGGATGCAAGCAATACAACGCTTCGTGTTATGAACTTTGCCAACGATACAAAAGTTGACCCAACTGGTAAATTGATCGGTGACCCAACTGAAACGGCACTTGTTCAATTTGGTTTGGATCAAAACTTTGATGTTCGTGAAGTCTTGGTATCTGAGCCTCGTGTAGCTGAATTGCCATTTGATTCAACACGTAAATTGATGTCAACCGTTCACCAACAAGCTGCTGGAAACTTCTTCGTAGCTGTTAAAGGTGCTCCAGACCAATTGCTCAAACGTGTAACGCAAATTGAAGAAAACGGTACAATCCGTCCGATTACCGATGCGGATAAACAAGCTATTCTTGCAACTAACAAAGAGTTGGCTAAACAAGCCCTTCGTGTCTTGATGATGGCATACAAGTATGTTGATGCTATTCCTGAATTGGAATCTGACATTGTTGAAAACGACCTTATCTTCTCAGGTTTGGTTGGTATGATTGACCCTGAGCGTCCTGAAGCAGCAGAAGCTGTTCGTGTCGCTAAGGAAGCTGGTATCCGTCCAATCATGATTACAGGTGACCACCAAGATACAGCTGAGGCAATTGCAAAACGTCTTGGGATCATCGATCCAAACGATACAGAAGACCATGTATTTACAGGTGCAGAGCTCAACGAATTGACGGATGAAGAGTTCCAGAAAGTCTTCAAGCAATATTCTGTATATGCTCGTGTATCTCCAGAACATAAGGTTCGTATTGTAAAAGCTTGGCAAAATGATGGTAAGGTTGTTGCAATGACTGGTGACGGTGTTAACGATGCGCCATCACTTAAGACTGCCGACATTGGTATCGGTATGGGGATTACAGGTACGGAAGTATCTAAAGGTGCCTCTGATATGGTCCTTGCAGATGACAACTTTGCGACTATTATCGTAGCGGTAGAAGAAGGACGTAAGGTCTTCTCAAACATCCAAAAAACTATCCAGTATCTCTTGTCAGCTAATACAGCTGAGGTATTATGTATCTTCCTTGCTACCCTCTTTGGTTGGGACGTATTGGAGCCAGTTCATCTTCTTTGGATTAACTTGGTAACAGATACACTTCCAGCGATTGCCCTTGGTGTTGAACCTGCTGAGCCAGGTGTGATGCAGCACAAACCTCGTGGTCGTAACTCAAGCTTCTTCTCAGGTGGTGTCTTGAGCTCTATTGTCTATCAGGGTATTCTACAAACAGCATTGGTACTTGGTGTCTATGGTTTTGCACTGCTTTACCCAGAACACAGTACTTATGAAGAAATCCATGCAGATGCCTTGACAATGGCCTATGTTACTCTTGGATTGATTCAGTTGGTACATGCCTTCAACGTTAAGTCTGTCTACCAATCTATCTTTACCGTTGGTCCATTCAAGAACAAACTCTTTAACTGGTCTATCGTAGCTGCCTTCTTGCTCTTGATGGCAACTGTTGTGATTCCAGGATTCAACACCTTCTTCAAGGTTTCAATCTTGACACCAACTCAATGGATGGTAACGGTAATTGGTTCAGGTCTCATGGTTGTTGTTGTAGAAATTGTTAAATTTGTACAACGTAAGTTGGGCTTGGATGAAAAAGCTATCTAATATAGTTATTCAGCTTATCTTTTATTACTTCGTTAACTCGCCTTGGGAGTGGGAAAGAACTCAACCAAGATAAAAAGAGTTCGTCTTCCCACCCCCGCACAGTTGATTAGGCCAGATTTGGAGTGCAAAACACGAACAAATCTGCCAATCAACCACTGCGCTGAGATGTTGACACGAACTCTGAATAGTGGTTCTGGGCTTTTTGCCCAGCCTCCTGCGACTCGTTGCCTTGTACTAAAAGCAAACTGAAGACTATATCATTTGAAAAAGCTCAGATTTAGTGGTCTGAGCTTTTTTCTGTACTGATAATGTATTTTGGGAAGATTACTTGTCCCAAAAATGTAAAGATTAGAGATGTAGCAAGTAGGATTATCTTTATCATCGTAGAAAATTGGAAAAAGATGACAATTGGAAGGATAGCCAAGCTGAAATAGTAGAGGGTGAAGTACCTACTACTTTCCACTATTTGGACCCTATCGCCGTCTTTAACTTGAATGCTTGATTTTTTATCCCCTCGAATGCTTAGTGTAACAGATGGTTGTGTAATTGGTAAGCTTAGAATTTTACCTTGAGTAACTGTCACAGCAATTTTTCCATCTACCAGGAGTGGAAGTTTTTGGGAGGATAGTTGTTTGATAGGTTTTGGATAATGAATAATAACTCTCATATGAACCTCCTTGTAATCTAGTTTCATTATAGCAAAAAAAGAAAATATGTAAACGATTTCTGGTACTGTTTTCCCCTGTAGGCTTGCTTGAAGAATAAGAAACTGCTATAATTTTGAAGAGGTAGGAGTTTATATGAATTATCTTCAGAATTATATTTTAAGTAAAAGTAGTTATTTGCCATCTGATAAGTTATTCATTCTGCAAAAAGAACTAGAAGATTTAGATGATGAGGCTTTGAACGTTCTTATGATGGTTGAGATGCGTCACCCTCTTGTCGCTCTTATTTTGGCTATTTTCTTCGGTGAGTTTGGTGTCGACCGTTTTTATGTCGGGAATAAAGAATTGGGATTTGCCAAGCTGATTGCTTTTGCAGTATCTTTTGTTACGCTATTTATCTTGATTGGGTTCTTGTTATTTTTGGGACTTTATTTGTGGAAGTTTATTGATTGCTTCTTAATCATGCGAGCATGTAAGGAGGCGAACTTTGAGCGTTTGATGCTACAAATCCATCAATATAAGGCTTTTCAGCATAGCCATCAGACATTTTAAGTAAGATATTTTTGTGAATAAGGGGAGGCTTGGTATTGTCTTCCTTTTCTGTTTTTTAGCAGGATGTAAAGTACTTGTAATATGGAACGAGCTTTGTCACAGAAGTGACATTTTATGGAACAGCATTTATGATATAATGATAAAATATGCTAGTTGAGAGGAGAATTTCTATGCAGACAAAGAAAATGAGTATGTTTTTATTTTTTGCCTATCTCCTTTTACTTACTTGGATGATTGTCTTTAAGATGGACTTGAGCATCTTATATGGACGCTATGGTTATGCTAGTATAAACTTAATTCCGTTTGCAGGAACAGCAGTCTATGATGGAGTGCTGGATTTTCCAGAAATTCTATTTAATATTGTAAGTTTTATTCCCTTTGGTATTTATATGGAAATGCTATTTCGCAAGGCATCGTGGGTGGCTAATCTATGTTTGATTATGTTAGTGAGTCTCTGCTTTGAGGTTCTGCAATATCTTCTTTTACTTGGAGTTGCAGATATAACTGATTTACTGGCAAACGGCTTAGGGGGAGCAATCGGTATTAATGTCATGTATGTCTTGACCAGTATTTGGCGGGAGAAGGCCTATGTTCGTATGAATATTTTTTGTTTTGCGCTAACGTTTTTTGTTATATTAATAACTTATTTAGCTATGTAGGTCTTGCTAAATATATCCAAAGTTTGCTAAAATGAATATAATGAATATTAAGGAAGAGATTATTAAATTATCTCAGGAAATTGGAATTTCGAAGATTGGTTTTACAACGGCTGATGATTTTGCTTATTTGGAGAAATCACTTCGTGCTAGTCAGGAAGAGGGGCGTTCGTCAGGATTTGAACATAAGAATATCGAAGAACGTATCCGTCCCAAACTGTCGTTAGAATCTGCCAAAACCATCATTTCTATCGCGGTAGCTTATCCTCGACATTTGCCTGTCAAACCGCAGAAGACCCAATACAAACGTGGGAAGATTACCCCTAGTTCATGGGGGCTTGATTACCACTATATCTTGCAAGATAAGATGGAGCGTTTGGCACGGGGAATTGAGAAACTGACGGATGGTTTGGAATATAAGGCCATGGTGGACACTGGTGCCTTGGTGGATACAGCGGTCGCTCGTCGTGCAGGAATTGGCTTTATCGGTAAGAATGGGCTAGTCATTTCTAAGGAATTTGGTTCCTACATGTTCTTAGGAGAATTAGTGACCAACCTGGACATCGAACCAGATCAACCAGTAGATTACGATTGTGGTGATTGCAATCGCTGTGTTGCAGCCTGTCCGACGTCTTGTCTATTAGGTGATACGACCATGAATGCCCGTCGCTGTCTGTCCTTTCAGACACAGGATAAGGGTATGATGGACTTGGAGTTTCGTAAGAAAATCAAGACGGTCATCTATGGTTGTGATATTTGCCAGATTTGTTGTCCCTACAACAAGGGAATTTCAAGTCCACCTGTTGTAGAAATCGACCCTGATTTGGCTGAGCCTGAGCTGATTCCATTCTTGGATTTGTCAAATGGGCAATTCAAGGAAAAATTTGGCATGATTGCTGGTTCTTGGCGAGGGAAAAATATTCTCCAGCGCAATGCCATCATAGCCTTGGCTAATAGTAATGATCGCTCTGCTATTCCCAAACTCCTAGAAATCATCGATAAAAAACAAAATCCGGTCCACATGGCAACGGCTATCTGGGCCTTGGGGCAATTGGTCAAACAGCCCAATGATGAAATGGTAGACTTTATCGCAGGTATTTCATCAGACAATGATGATGTTATAGCGGAGCAAACGGCCTTTCTCAGCATGGTCAAGGACTTGCAAATGTGATATAATAAAGATTATGAATAAAAATGAGGTGTATATGGATACAGCAGAAATTCGCCAAAAGATTGAAGAACTTGGCAAAAAATTAACTTCTTTTAGGGGGTCACTTTGACTTAGAAGGTCTGGAAGAAGAGATTGCCATTCTTGAGAACAAGATGACGGAGCCAGATTTCTGGAATGATAATTTGGCAGCCCAGAAGACGTCTCAGGAGTTGAATGAATTAAAAAATACTTATGGAAATTTCCATCAGATGTTGGATTTATATGATGAATCTGAAATTTTGCTAGATTTTCTAGCAGAAGATGAGTCTGTTCGGGAAGAGTTGGTTGAAAAGTTGGCAGAATTGGACAAAGCCATGACTGCCTATGAGATGACCTTGCTCTTGTCGGAACCCTATGATCACAATAACGCTATCTTGGAAATCCATCCAGGTTCGGGTGGTACCGAGGCACAAGACTGGGGAGAAATGCTCCTGCGGATGTATCAGCGCTATGGAAATGCCAAAGGTTTTACAGTAGAAACATTGGATTATCAAGCTGGTGATGAGGCAGGTATTAAGTCCGTAACTCTAAGCTTTACTGGGCCAAACGCCTATGGCTTGCTTAAGTCAGAAATGGGTGTTCATCGTTTGGTGCGCATCTCACCTTTTGACTCAGCTAAGCGTCGTCATACTTCCTTTACATCTGTAGAGGTAATGCCTGAGTTGGACGATACCATTGAAATTGAAATCAGAGATGATGAAGTGAAGATGGATACCTTCCGGTCAGGAGGTGCTGGTGGACAGAACGTCAACAAGGTCTCAACGGGTGTTCGATTGACGCACATTCCGACAGGGATTGTGACTCAGTCCACAGTTGACCGTACTCAGTATGGAAACCGAGACCGTGCAATGAAACTCTTGCAGGCTAAATTGTATCAATTGGAGCAGGAGAAGAAAGCGGCAGAAGTAGACTCACTCAAGGGAGACAAGAAAGAGATCACTTGGGGAAGTCAGATTCGTTCTTATGTCTTTACACCTTATACAATGGTAAAAGACCACCGTACTGGTTATGAGGTGGCTCAAGTCGATAAGGTTATGGACGGAGACTTGGACGGCTTTATAGATGCTTATTTAAAATGGAGAATTAGCTAAGAATCTGTATTTACAAGTGAGGTGCTTGTAAATAAGAGAGAGTTTTTCGCTCATCAAGGAAGTTTTTTGAGAGAATACGGACTGTATTTTGAAAAAAACGTTCTCAAATCTAAAGAAAGGACTGTCTAAGACAGGAAATCCTATGGGAATAATAGAAATGAAAGACGTTTCCAAGAAATATGGAAACGGAACGACTGCCCTTCGCGGAGTATCAGTCAATGTTGAAGCGGGAGAATTTGCCTACATTGTAGGTCCTTCTGGTGCAGGTAAGTCAACCTTTATCAAACTCTTGTATCGGGAGGAAAAGCTCGATAAGGGGAGTTTAAAGGTTGGTAAGTTTGACCTTGCAAAAATTAAAAAGAGAGATGTTCCTCTTCTACGTCGTAGTGTAGGAGTGGTTTTCCAAGACTACAAACTCTTACCTAAAAAGACTGTCTTTGAAAATATTGCTTATGCGATGGAAGTTATCGGTGAGAAACCACGGAATATCAAGAAACGTGTAATGGAAGTTTTAGATTTGGTTGGTTTGAAGCACAAGATTCGTTCTTTCCCAAATGAACTTTCAGGTGGTGAGCAACAGCGGATTGCTATTGCCCGTGCCATTGTAAATAATCCTAAAGTATTGATTGCTGATGAACCAACTGGTAACTTGGACCCTGAAAACTCTTGGGAAATCATGAATCTATTGGAGCGAATTAACTTACAGGGGACAACGATTTTGATGGCGACACACAATAGTCAGATTGTGAATACACTTCGTCATCGTGTTATTGCGATTGAAGATGGTCGTGTAGTACGTGATGAAGCGGAAGGAGAATATGGATACGATGAGTAATCGATTTTTTAGACACTTTATTGAGTCATTGAAGAGTTTGAAGCGAAATGGTTGGATGACAATTGCAGCTATCTCATCTGTAGCGATTACTCTTACTTTGGTTGGTCTATTTGCTTCAGTTATTTTAAACACAGCAAAGCTTGCTTCGGATTTGGAACAGAATGTACGCATCAATGTATACTTGAGAGCGAACTCAACTGATCAAGCTGAGACGATTGTGAACGAAGCAGGAGAGACGGTAGCTAATCCAGATTATCAAAAGGTGTATAATCAGATTACAGCCTTAGAAAATGTACAATCTGTTACTTATTCAAGTAAGGATGAACAGTTGCAGAAATTAACAGCTACCTTGGGAGACACTTGGAACTTATTCCAAGGAGATGCCAATCCACTTTACGATGCTTATATCATTGATACGACAGATCCAAATTATGTTAAATCTGTGGCTGCAGAAATTGCAAAAATTGATGGTGTTACAGAGGTTCGAGATGGTGAAGTAGAGACAGAGCGCATTTTCAAGTTGGCTGATTTAGTTCGGACTTGGGGATTGGCAGCGACTGGTTTGTTGCTCTTTACTGCGGTCTTCTTGATTTCCAATACCATTCGAATTACCATTATTTCTCGTAGCCGTGAAATTCAGATTATGCGTCTGGTTGGTGCTAAAAACAGTTATATTCGTGGACCATTCCTCTGGGAAGGTGCCTGGGTAGGGTTCCTCGGAGCTATTTTACCTTCTGTTTTAGTCTATTCTCTTTATAAGATGATCTATACTTCAGTAAATGCTAGTCTTGCTAGTCAAGATTTGTCTCTGATTAGTATGAATGTCTTTGTTCCAGGAATGATTGGCACACTTTTTGTAATTGGTATTATTATTGGTTCCTTGGGATCAGTCATTTCCATGAACCGCTACTTAAAAATTTAATAGACAAGCTACATGTAAAAAGGTCTGCACAATAATGAGGCAGACCTTTTTGTTATGGATGTCTATGGTGAGAAGATTTGTTCATCTCTTGCTTAATAGTACAGTCGCAGGAACAATCTCCGCAGGATCCTTTTCCTTTGATGAGACTGCGAATAGCAAGAGAAAATAAGATGACGATGATGAGAAAGAGGATAAGAGTAGGCATTAATATTCTCCTTTTTCTAATGTTTTTAGCGTGACGATTGGAAGAGTATTGGCTGGTTTTTTCACTAGGCTGTAGATGGCTATGATAATTAGAAAGATAGCGATAAATGTCCAGACGGTTGGTAATTGTCCGTAGATAAGTACAAGACCAATCTGATAGATAACCAAACTACTTGCATAGGCTAAACCTGTTTGAAAACCGATAGCAATCCATGTCCACTTGGCTTCTCCCATTTCACGGTGAATGGCACCAATAGCC
This sequence comes from Streptococcus sp. 2018110, assembly GCF_019754115.1. Lineage (NCBI taxonomy): Bacteria > Bacillati > Bacillota > Bacilli > Lactobacillales > Streptococcaceae > Streptococcus > Streptococcus sp. 2018110. The sequence continues at coordinate 10,783 of NZ_JAIJZO010000008.1, forward strand.
GCAAAACAAGGGGCACAGAGGAGATTGAAGACTAGGAAGGAATAGGCTGATAATGCGGTATAGTCTTGTTGTAAAAGCCCCCAGAGTTCGGGATTTTCTTCGGTTGTTTCTCCTAATTTATAGAGGATACCAAAGGTGGCAATGACGGTTTCCTTGGCTAAGAGACCTGTAATGGCTGCAACAGTTGCTCGCCAATTTCCAAAACCAAGTGGGGTAAAGAGGAGAGAAAAACTGCGTCCAATGGAGGCTAAGATACTCTCATCTGTTTCTACCATTTGTAAAGACCAATTATAGGAACTGCTGAACCAAATAATGATGTTGGTCACAAATATAATGGTACCAGCTCGTTTGATAAAACTAAGTGCCTTATCGAATGCATACCGGAGAACCGTACTGAGTTTCGGTAAGTGATAAGATGGTAATTCCATGATAAAGGGGCTTGCGACTCCACCGAGCTGCTTGGTCTTTTTTAGTGCCATTCCGGATAGGACGATGGCGGCCATACCGACAAAATAGGCGCTTGGAGCAATCCAAGGATTGTCAGGAAAGAAAGCACCGGCCACCAGAGAAATGATAGGAAGTTTGGCAGAACAGGGCATGAAGGTTGCTGTCATAATGGTAATTTTCCGGTCCTGTTCATTTTCAATAGTCCGACTTGCCATGACTCCTGGAACGCCACAGCCTGTGGAAATCAACATGGGAATAAAGGATTTGCCTGATAGACCAAAACGTCTAAAAATCCTATCCATGACAAAGGCTACTCGACTCATATAGCCGATGTCTTCCAAGATTCCCAAGCAGACGAAGAGGACGAAAATTTGTGGTACAAAACCGAGGATGGCTCCGCATCCTGCAATAATGCCATCAAGGACCAGAGATTGTAGCCAGCCAGCGATTTCAAATCGATCTAGATTTTCCTGAATAAGACCTGGAACAAGCTCTCCGAAGAGGACATCATTCACCCAGTCCGTCCCCATTGTACCAACCGTTTGAATAGACAGGAAGTAGGTCAGCCACATGACTGCCGCAAAGATGGGGAGGGCAAGAAAACGATTGGTAACAAGTCGGTCTATGTTATCAGACAGATTAAAAGCCTTATCGCTGTCTTTTGTGACCAGTTCTGTGATTTTCTCGATAAATTGGTAGCGTTGATTGACGATAATGGCTTCCATATCGTCTGCGTAAATTTTTTCCAAAATGGCAATGATTTCGGTCAAATCAAGCATATCTTGTGCATTGAGTTGCAATTGATCTAGAATGACTTGATCTTGTTCGAGTAGCTTAATGGCGTAGAAGCGTTTTTGATGATTTGGGATGGAATCCGATAATAGGTCAATAACTTGGGCAAGACCGGCTTCAAATTGCTTATCATACTGAGGATAGATTGGCTCGGCTTGTTGATTGGTAATTTTTTCTACTTCATGGAGGAGCTGGGATATACCTAGCTTTTTTAGTGCACTGATAGGCTGTACAGGAACTCCCAGTTGATAGGAGAGTTGGTCGCTGTTTATTGAGCGACCTTGACTTTTCAGGGCGTCTGTCATATTGAGGGCGATAACAGTAGGAAGGCCCATTTCTAATAACTGCAAGGTCAGATAGAGATTTCGCTCCAAGTTTGTTGCATCAAGGACGTTGAGGATAGCAGCTGGTTGGTCCGCTATCAAATAATCTCTGGCAACCCGTTCTTCTGGTGTGTATGGAGATAGTGAGTAGATACCTGGTAAATCTTGAATTAGTAAATGCTTTCGCTTTTTGATTGTTCCAGATTTTCTTTCAACGGTGACTCCAGGCCAGTTACCAACACGTTGGTTGGTTCCTGTTAGGAGGTTGAAAAGAGTTGTTTTTCCGCTATTTGGATTTCCTGCAAGGGCGATGTGTTTTGTCATTTCTTCACCTCGCTTGTGATTTGAACACCAATCATTTGCGCTTCGGATTTGCGTAGTGTTAGCTCATATCCTCTCAAGGTAATTTCGATTGGATCTCCCAGGGGCGCGACTTTTTTGAGAAATAGCTGCGTGTTCTTTGTAAGTCCCATATCCATGAGGCGACGACGGAGTGCACCTGTTGCATAGATGTCCATGACCTTAGCTGAGCTACCAATAGGTGCCTCAGATAGATTGATTATTTCCGTAGCTGACTTTTCTATTAAAACCAGAGATTCAATAATTTCTCTATCTAGGGCTAGACGGCTTGCCTTGACTTGGAAAATAGCATTGGTCTTGGTTTTTGAAATGATGCGAATCTCTTCTCCGACTTTTAAACCCAAGTGCGCTAAGTGTTTACGAATATCATCTTGCGTTAGACAATCTTTGACTAAATAAGATTGTCCAACTTGAAGGTTTTGCAGTTTCATATCGTTTCCTTTGTGATTTTTATAACAATAGTATAGCATAATTCCTTAAAAGTGTCAGATAATTTTTAGGAACGACTTATTTTCGGACTTATTTTTTTCCATATTTCCAAAAAATCCATTGACTTTTTTTAGAGATATGATATACTAGTCAAGTACTGCTGGTTTAGCTCAGTCGGTAGAGCGCATCCATGGTAAGGATGAGGTCGCCGGTTCAATCCCGGCAACTAGCATCAAATAACGCTAAAAACCCTTGATACACAAGGGTTTTTGTTATGTCTGCCCCAAATCTGCCCCAAATTTTTCAAATATCCTTCTTACCTTTTCGTTACTCTTCTCTTTTAATGTTTCAAGTTGGTGAGCGTAGACTTTGAGTGTGATGTTTAAATTCTCATGCCCTAACAACTGGGAAATGGAAATCAACTCAACACCTTGGGTAATCAAGTATGAAGCATAGGTATGTCTTAATGAGTGTATATGGACATTCCGCCCAACAATTTTCTTAATTGTCTTATTTGCTGCCGCATTCGATACGGAAGCAAAAATTCTATTTTGATCATTCTCAATCCAATAATTTTCTTTGTACTTAATCAGCAAATTGATAGTCTGGTCATCAATAGGGACTTTTCTCATCGAGCTACTATTCTTTGTTGGTGCAAAATCAAAAGTAGTATTGTAGTTGTAAGTTTTATTGATATCAATCAATCCATTTTCAAAATCTATATCATCCCAGGTTAATCCAACGGCTTCAGCAAAACGCATACCTGTTACAGCGATTAAGTAGATAATAGCATACGAATGATATTTTATCTTTTCTCTTGTCTGTCGGATTAGGTCGGTGTATTCTTCCATTTCTAAAAACTTGGTTTCTTTCGCGAATGATTCTACTGACGAGCGTATAATAGCAAAATCGCAGAAGTTCCGCTCAATGATGCCCTCGTGCACCGCCATTTTGACTGCTGCCTTTACTTGGTAGTGGAACTTTTCAACTGTTTCTTGGGTGTGTGTGCTGGCGAATTGATTCAGCACCTGTTGATACATGCTGTTTGTAATTTCGGTTAGCTTTGTATCTTTAAAGTACAACTTGACTTTGCTTTCTGTATGCTGATATTTCTTCCAAGTGACAGGCGTGACATTTGGCTTTTTATGTATCTCAGCCCAGTTGTGATAATAGTCTAAAAATGTTTGTTTGTCATCAACAAAGACATTATTGTTAAGTAATCTCTCTGTTTTGCTTGCAGCAGATTGAGCTAACTTTTTAGTAGCAAATCCACCTTTTGATTTTTGCTTAAATGATCCATCAGGAGCCTTATATGAGATACGGTATTCCCATCCGTTATCCCTTTTTCTAAAGTATGCCATTGATTTACCCTTTCAAATTTGATAAAATGGGTATAGTAAAGAGACCTACTGCAAAGCAGGTTTTTACTATATCGAATTCGCCTTACGCTCTCCTCGACCAAAATTTGAGCGTAGGGCTTTTTTTATTCTACAATCAATTCACCAACTGGAATGATGTCTTGCGTTTTTGATGATTTTGCAATCAAATCATACTGATCAGCAGAGACTTCATATCCAAAATTTATCACCGTTGTATCGTCTGGCAACTTTTTAGCCAGTTCGGAGATAGTCATACGGAGCAATGTGATAGCATTGCTTTGTTCTGTTGTTGCGGTATTTGAATAGACTGCCTCCAGAGCTTCTTTAGCTGATTTTTGTGACTCACCTGTCAGTAAGACTTTGATAATGTTATGTCCGTCTGGATATTCAGAATCAATGACATCATTTTCAACTTCAACTGTGACTTCTCCAGTATTATTTGGATCCAAAGCTGTCTTGATTTCAGCTACAATCCTGTCATATTGGCTGTTATCAACCTTTTCTTGTGTGGTTGTCTCTGATTGTGTTGTTTGTGCTTTACTGGTTGATGCAGTAGTCTCTTTATTTGATTGAGAACACGCTACAAGTGTTACAACAGATAATAGAGTAATTGTTCCTGTCAGTATTTTTTTCATTGAGTGCTCCTTCATTATATGATTGGTATCAAATTTCCACCTAATTGATTATATATAAAATCTTTGTCTGCTGGGTAGAGTTTAAGATAGTTGTTGATAGCTTCTTGTATTTTAAAATTGAGTATTGTGACTACCTGGTAAACTTCTCCAGTTGTTGAAAACCAAGATAAGGCTGATACAAGGGTTGCTAGACCAAATTGTCCTTTTCCTTGCTTGTATTCAGATTCGGTAATTTTCATCCTATCATGGAATAATTTGTTGTAGTGAATCTTATTTTTGGTTGTTTCAAAATTAAAGACTCTTCCGAGGTGTGCACAACGATTTCGGTAAGCTAAAAGGAAGTACAGAATGTTAATAATAAGGGACTTGAAATCATCAGAAACTAATTCAACTGGGATACCTGTTAATTCACTGACTATTTCTGATTTCACTTGGCTTTTTTGAAGCTTATAGAATGCTATCAAGTTCCCAAATGTCATTCCTTTTACGAGAATCCAAGGCGGAACGTTTCCGTGTTTTTCTCGGTAATGTTTATAGGGATGAGAATCATCGTTGATGATCTTATGACATTTCTTTAATAACTTGTCTCGTTGAGAAGTTTGAAATTTATCATCCCCTCTTTCGTAGTTTTCTCTGTTCAGATAGATATTCTGGTCTGCGGTGTAGTGTTTGGCTACAGTATAGGATAGGGCGGTTCTTAGATGAGCTTCTATTTCAAGTATAGCGGCATTGACTGCTGAGCGAATTTCTTTGTCCATATTAAAAACATGGAAAAGTTGTTCAAATGTAAAGCCGTCTTTGAAAGTCTCACCTGTCTGAATACCAATATCCTTGTAACCGTTGATAAGTTCGTAGTAACCAACAGTAGCCAATATCCTTTTGGCTGAAGGCTCATGCAGGAAAGTGAGGTTTCTGGACTTTAGAATCTCAATCTGTTCATCAATAGTTTTGAATGGTTTAGTCAGCATATTTACCTCAAAATCAAAAAGAGCTACTGTGCGGACACAATAGCTCTTTAGGGCTCCCAGGGGGGAGCATTCACTTCGATTGTCTCTATTGTATCATGGTGTGTTTCAATTGTCAAATTTATTGTAATCGTAGAATATTAAAAATTTGATCCCCACCTTGTCGATAGTTCATGACCAACTTCAAGGCATAGCTTTCAGCGTACTGTAAATTATAGATTAAGTAATTCATCAATCTATTATGTAGAGCAGGTTTGCTGATGTGGGTTTCACGTTGGATAGATTCAAAAAGTTCCCTCGTTGTGAGTGCCTTTCTGATTCGTTCATCTGTAAGATATAGGATTGAAGCTACAGTGTCAGCTTCTTTTTCGATTGGGATAAGTTCGTCTGGATATTTCTCACTTGCATTCTTACTCATGAGAGACATATAGACTGACGGACTCTGATTATTCTTAAGGTGACAGTATATATGACTAAGTTCGTGTAGAATAGTAAAGATAACACGACCTTTAGTATTTGTATGTTGATTGATATAGATGATGTACCGTCCAAGTTCTAAGTCTGGGACAGTCAGACCAGCACAGCTTTCACACAGTACCTTATCTGTAAAGGTTACTGTCCGATTGGCAACCAACCCCCTATACTTAATATCAGCATCTGTTGGTTGGTAATCTGGTAATTCTGGAAAGTGTTCTTTCATTTCATCATAATCAAGAAAGTTAAAGAGAATTGGGAAATGCTGTTCAAAATATCTAATGACATCCTGATAGCGAATACTCTCTTTGTCTTTTCCAATCTGGCTTAGTATCTGATAAGCCTTTGCGTGATATTCAAAATACTGCTCCCTTGTTAATGGTTGGTATTTCAATAAACCACCTACTTCCAGTTAGAATCATCTTGAATCAGTTGTCTCGCTGTTTTCATTAGTCCTGCAAGAGCAACATTGAATCGTTCTTTTTCAGACTCTGATAAATTCTCTGTTTCTTTCCGAAACATTACAATTGCTTGCTGGGTCAGATTATCAACAGCAGGGTCATTCTGTTCATCGCTGGCAATCCGTGGGTTGTCGGTCCGTCCGAGCAGGTAGTCTAGAGAAACATTAAGGTAGTCGGCAATTTCCTGCATTCTATCTGTACTAGCATTTTGCTTCTTCAGCGAATACAGTGTATTTCTACTATAGCCCAGTTTCTCTTCAAGTGAGTTAATTGAAAGACCTTGTTTTTTAGCAAGCTCTTTTATTCTATCAAATGTTATAGACATTGATATATCAACCTTTCTAAGAGATTGACAAAAAATATTTAAATTATTTAGTTAAAACAGTTGACAAACTTAAATAAATAATTTAAAATAATTCTTGTAAGTTAAAGAGTTAGTGAAAGCAAAAGTTAAAACTAATTCAAAAAATAAAAGCTTTGGCGAGCAGATTGTATTGATTGAACTGGGTTTTATCAAGTGTTTTCTTTATGCTTTGATTTTAAATGATTTATTTAAAAATGTCAAGAGTTTTACTAACTTTTTAACTAATTTTATAGAAAGGAGGGGGAATATGAGTCTTCAAAAACAAAATCCAGACACTATTGATTCTCTCTTGGAAAGCATCAATGATGTGATTTATGGAATCGAACACATTGGAGGATACAGTTCTCTCAATGATTATGGTCGTGGTCAGTATGACATGATGATCCGAATGAAGCGGAAGCTTAGGAACATTCAAAAAGCGTCCGAAGACGCTCGTGACGATGACAATCTAGAAGCCTAGTTTTTCATCTGGTGAACCATCAGCGATGGTGACAATTTGGTCAGGTGCGATATACATCTCTTCACCATTCGCAAGAGTGTAGATGTTATCCACGACAGCTGTCACTTTCAAGGTTTTGTCATTTTTCAATGTGACAGCTGCCACCTTACCAGAGTCAGTAAGTTTTTTTAGAAACTTATCCATGACTTATCTCCTTTCCGTTATGATAAGTCAATTATACCAAAAATAGAAAGGGAAAATATGAGCCAACAACATCAAAAATGGATTGATTTGGTTAAAAAGCGACTACACGAACGTGGTTGGTCGCAGTCAGATTTTGCGGTTGTGCTTGGTGTTTCACCAGCAATGGTCAGTCGACTACTAAAAGATGGTCATGGTAGTGATGACCTCAAACTGAAAGTAAACAAGAAACTTAGAATTTCTGAGAGTTGGGAAAGTTTTGGAGAATATGAGTAAGAAGCTAATCGCCAACTGGCAAAAGAAAAACTACCAGCTCAGTCAACTGATAGTCGATAGCCTTGAGGGGCTAGACGTGTGGGAGACTGTGGTGGCGCTCGGAGAGATAAGGAGGGGAAGTATATGAACGAAATTATCAATGTTAGTGTGAACGACAATCAAGAGCCTGTTGTGTCTGGTCGGCAGTTGCATGAGGCTTTGGGTGTAAAAACACCATACTCAATGTGGTTTGACCGAATGGTCGAATATGGTTTTACAGAAAATCAAGATTTTTTTGCTTAACAATTTTGTGAAGCAAACAGGTCGCGGTGGTCACAACAAAGTTGACCATATTATCAAGCTGGACATGGCCAAGGAAATTGCTATGATCCAACGGTCTGACCGGGGCAAGCAGGTTCGTCAGTATTTTATCCAAATAGAAAAGGACTTCAACAGTCCAGAGAAGATTATGGCTCGCGCTCTGCTATTGGCCGACAAGAAGGTGCATCAGTTGGAAGCACAGATTGAGGCGGATAAGCCCAAGGTGCTGTTTGCGAATGCGGTCGAGGCTAGTGCTACATCTATCTTGATTGGGGACTTTGCCAAGATTTTGCGACAAAACGGCTACAATATCGGGCAAAATCGCTTGTTTGAGTGGTTGCGTAATAATGGCTTTCTCATTCGGAAACGTGGTGAGAGCTACAATATGCCGACCCAGAGGTCTATGGATATGAGCTTGTTTGAGGTCAAGGAGCGGACACATAATGAGCCTAATGGCAGCATTCGGATCAGCAAGACGACCAAGATGACGGGTAAGGGTCAGACTTACTTCATCAACAAGTTTTTGAACGAAGACATGCAAAAAGCCTGACGGCAATCAGGCTCAAATATAAACATACAAGAGGATTATACCATGGACAGCAGATTATTACAAATGGTTGATGAATTCGAGTCAGCCCTAATGGACAGAGCGTTGAAGGTCATGCACGTTGTTACGGACGAAAAAAGACGGTTTCCAATGGAACTCAACAAGTCACAATGTGCTGAAATGTTGCTTGGTACGAAAGACACCAAGTCATTTGATGCAAGATTTAATTGTCACAAAGATTTTCCACGGATCCAAAACGCTCGCGAGAAGTACCCTCGTGATGCCGTCATCGAATGGTACCACAATAATTGGCAAAGGACTGCGATATGACAGAAGAATTGATGTTGACGACTGAACAGGGTTTGGTATTTATTGCTATTTTGACCCCAATCTTAATATGGCTGATCCGTAAGCCTGTAGAGATTGAAATAGAGGTCAAAGAGCCTGTGATTGAAAAGAAGCAACCAGAGCGAAATTTGAGATACTTGCAGATTAGGACCTACTATGGAGGATGATATGAAATTTTGGAACATGATGAGGAAGTTTATGAGCATTGAGGAAGATGACTATATCCCTCAAAGTCAACATGAGTTGGAACGTGAATTGGCTAACGCTAGGCATACAGCCAAGGAATACAAAAAACTGGCTTTGCTGAAAAATCAGGAATGTATCGGTCAGGCTAGGCTGATTGATGAGCTACGCATACGGATCGCCTTCTTGGAGAATGTCAACAAGTGCCAGGCGGAACTGTTGGCAGATCGTGAGGTCTAGCTATGGTTTGGGTTGTGGCAAAGAAGACCAAGACCAAGCGTGGTTATAGATTTTACCAAAAACGGTCATTTGATACCTGGCAGAAGGCTAGAATTTATCAGCAGGATTTGTTTAATAAAGGTGTAAATGCTGAGATGTGGGAGGAGCAATTTAATGGCTAAAGATTTTATGCTTCAATTGGCACTTGAAAGTCTGTCTAAGTGCCTGAGTGAAGAGTGGAGAGAGTCGGACGAAGTGATTCTTTTCAGCTTCGCAAATAAGGAACAGATAACACAAGATGAGCGGTACAGAGAAACCGAAAAATGTAACTACTTTGGTAAGCGTATTTGTATTTTCGCGAGCCAAATCAAGAAAAATAACTATATCACTCTACACAAAAATACGCTGACAAAGATTGTTGAGCTAATGGAGAAAAACTCAAATCAGAAAGTAGAGGAAGACAATGAATGATCTACACAGTCCACCTCAAGATATTTTAGCTGAGCAGGCAGTCCTTGGGTCTATCTTCATTGACCCAGACAAAATTGTATTAGTCGCTGAACATCTGAAACCAGAAGATTTTTACAGACCAGGGCATCAGATCATCTTTCGGACCATGCAGAGTTTGTCTGATAAAGGGCAGGCGATTGATGCTGTCACGATGAAGACCGCTCTTGAAGACCAAGGAGACTTGAGTGGCATTGGAGGATTGGCTTACATTGCTGAGATTATCACTGCTGTGCCGACCAGTGCTAACGCTGAATTTTACGCTAAGACAGTTGCTGAGAAGGCTCTGTTGAGGAAAGTCATTGCCAATCTTTCTGACACAGTTTCTGGTGCTTATTCTGGCGAAATGTCTGCCAATGACCTGATTGCCAGGGCGGAACAAGCCTTGGTCAATGCAAGCAATTCTAATCACAACACAGGTTTCAAACCAATCTATGATGTGATTTTAGACAGTCATAGCAAGATTGAGCAACGCTCAAATGTGTCAAGCGATGTGACGGGAATTGCCACTGGATTTACTGATTTTGACAAGCTGACAACGGGCTTGCATGAGGACCAGTTGTTTATCTTGGCGGCTAGACCTGCAATGGGAAAGACGGCATTTGCCCTCAACATTGCCCAGAACGTAGCATGCAAATCCAATAAGCCTGTGGCCATATTCTCTTTGGAAATGGGTGCAGAGAGCTTGGTGGAGCGTATGCTTGCAGCTGAAGGCACTATCAAGAGCTATCACATCAGGACAGGGAAGCTGACACCGATTGAATGGCAACGGTTGATTTATGCCCAAGGGCAACTAGCAGAAGCACCAATCTATATTGATGATACGGCTGGCATCAGAATAGCTGAAATCAGATCACGAGCTAGAAAGCTAGCTCAAGCAACAGGAGGACTAGGCCTGATAGTCATTGATTATCTGCAGTTGATACAAGGGTCGCGGTCAGACAATAGACAACAGGAAGTGTCTGAGATTTCCCGTCAGTTGAAGATTATCGCCAAGGAATTGAAAGTGCCTGTCATTGCTCTGTCACAGCTTTCTCGTAGCGTTGAACAAAGGCAGGACAAACGGCCAATCATGAGCGATTTGAGAGAGTCGGGCAGTATTGAGCAAGATGCTGATATTGTAGCCTTCCTATATCGTGATGATTATTACCAGGACAAAAAGGACGATCAGCCAGAAAAGAACTTAACTGAGCTGATTATCAAGAAGAACAGGCATGGTGACCTTGGAACAGTCAAGATGTACTTCCATAAGGAATACACCAAATTTACAAATGCGGAGGAATGAGGATGCCAAACTGGTTTGTACGAATAAACCACAGAAAATCAAACAAAGAGGATTTTTATTCAGAACAAGTTGAACGTAGGCTGTATTTTAACATTGACACAAAAAGGGATGTTTTGGCAAAAATTAAAGAGGATTATCCAGAATATTTTTCCGAGAAGGTACCTCAGAGGACTGTTAATGGCGAGTTGTTCTATGTCAATGTTTATGAACTTGGAGAATATTGGGAAAAGTTTTGGACAGAACAAATCCCTTGTCGATTTTGTGGTCAAAACCCTGTTAATCGTATTGATATTAAAAATAATAACTACAGTGGCTATTATTTTTGTTGCTTAGAGCATGAAGAAACTTTTTACGCTAATAGGTTAGCAGAGGATGAACGGACTTACAAAAGCGGAGGGGTGATTGGATTTATCTACAAAATCACTCATAAGGCAACAGGCAAAGTTTATATTGGCAAAACCATCAATCATCCAATTTTTCGTTGGTTCCAGCATTTCAAAGCTCAATCAGGTAGCTATTTCCATGAAGTTATGAAAGAGAGTAACATCACAGATTGGACTTATGAGGTACTGGATGCACTGAAAGATGGAACTGAAAGAGATTTATTGGATTTAGAAAGCCAATATATCTCTGAATACAATGCTACAAATCCAGACTATGGGTACAACACAAGAAATTAAGAAAGGAGTGAAAAATGGCACAACGCAGAATGTTCAGTAAGAAAATTACTGAGACTGACCGTTTTCTTGAAATGCCTTTATCATCGCAGGCTCTATACTTTCACCTGAACATGGGTGCAGATGATGAGGGGTTTATTGATAAGGCTAGAACAATTCAACGAACTATCGGAGCAAGTGACGATGACATGAAGCTACTAATCGCAAAAGGTTTCCTACTTCCTTTTGATAGTGGAGTGGTTGTTATTAGGCATTGGCGAATTCATAACTATATTCAATCAGATCGTTTTCAGTCAACCATGCACCAATCAGAAAAATCTCAGTTAGATTATGATAAGTCAAAAACGGCTCATTTCAAACCAGATGAAAAATGTATCCAAAATGTATCCAAAACGGAGACACAGGTTAGGTTAAGTAAGGATAGCATAGATAAGGATAGCTTAACTACCTATCCTACTGTTTCAGACCATGATGAAGATGAAATTCCATACAAAGAAATTATTTCTCATTTGAATGAAAAAGCCAATAGGAATTACAAGGCAAATGGTTCAAAGACTCGAACCAACATCAAGGCTAGATGGAACGAAGGATTCAGATTAGATGACTTCATCCATGTGATTGACACAATGGTCAAAGACTGGTCTGGCACTAAGTATGAGAAGTATCTCAGACCTGAAACTCTATTTGGCCCCAAATTTGAAGGTTATTTGAATCAGTCTCCACGGACCACTCCAGAATCAGTCGACGAAAGGTTGGGCTTTTAGATGAATCCATTCAAAAATTTTCAGACCAGGCAAGTCTTGGACGAAACCTGTGAGGTCCACGGTTGTCAGCTTTGGTTGACCAAGGTACCGATTAAGGGACAGTTGGAAGAACTCAAGCAATGTCCAGAATGCACTAAGGCAGCAATCCAGACCTTTGAAAACAAACTGAACAGTCAGAGCAAGGTCAACAATAAGCTTGCTGACACTTATGCAGTCTTGGAGAGAGACAGCCTGGTATCTGACAAGCTGAAAAGTAAGAGCCTTGATAACTATGAGATTAAGGCTGACATTGACCAGAAGGCTGTCAATTTTGCCAAGAGGATTGAGCAATTTTATCGGCATGAGGGCTTTGGCAATGCCATTGTGACTGGGCCGTCAGGGGTTGGCAAGAGTCATCTGACATACGGATTGGCCAAGTACATGAACGAGCAATTCAAGGCTTACGGACATCCGAGGTCGGTACTCTTTGTATCACTTGTCACTCTCTTCACAAAAATCAAAGAGAGCTTCCACACAGACAATGGGTACTCACAGGCTGAGATGATTGAATTACTCAGCAAGGTTGATTTTCTCTTCCTGGACGACCTTGGGAAAGAGAGTCGGAAGGCTGACACTCGGAATAACGAGTGGACACATCAGATTCTCTACGAGATTTTGGATAAACGGAGCAACACGATCATCAATACGAATCTGACCAGCAAGGAAATCAAAACCTTGTATGCAGATGATTATGGCAACGGTGCTTTGTCCAGTCGGATTTTGGAAGGTGTGGTTGGGAATAGCTTTGTATATCCGAAAGAGACGGAAGATAGGAGGTATTGATATTGAAGCTATGACGGTTTGGGCTCTCTTTGATAGTGGCAATGGTTCCTACACAAAAGGAGCTGCTACACTTAAACGTTCAGGGGGGGCGAACATTGATATCTATCCGATTGGGATAGACATAGAAAACAAGAACAATCACATTATCAACTTGAATTTAGCTGACTATGGTAGGCTTTTCGGGGACAACACTCTATTTGATACTTTGGATAAATTACCAAAACCTGACCTGATAATCGCAAGTCCACCATGCGAGTCATGGTCCAACGCAAGTACTATGAATGAAGGAAATGCCTGTTGGAAACAAGAAGACCTTTCAGATAGTTTATTCGTACCACAGCGTGAGGCTAGTATGTTTACAATCAGGAATAAGTCCGACTATGAACAGGCTTATATCAATTATCAGTACGATAGGCAGTTCATGAAGCGTGTCAATGGGGAACTATGTGCCTTCAACACTGTTGAGATTATCAAGCGGTACAATCCTAGATATTTCATCATTGAAAACCCTGCAAGTGGTCGGCTATGGAAGTATATTGAGGATGTTATGGGATTTAAGTTACCTTACCTAAACATTACAAGGTACAACAACTATGATTATCCACTTCAAAAACCTACAAAGTTTGCTAGCAATATCAACTTAGATTTGAAAAATGAAATCATTAAACAGGAAATCGAGTGGGGACATTTTTCAAAGTCATACAATGAGAGGTCAAATATACCTCAAAAACTTGTGATTGAGATATTTAGCAAGGTATATAAGGATTTTATTAAATTATATGATTGAGCTATATTTTATCTTCAATGGTCATCGCAGATATTATCTTGGAAACTTTGTTCAGGTCCAAGATGCTATCGATGCACTCAAAGCACACCAAAAAACATCATCAGCTATCAACAATCCACGTTTTCACAAAAGTATGAGTGGAAATGCTATCAGGATTGATTATGGAGCAGTTGATTGTTATTACTTGATTACAGTTTCAAAAGTAAAGGAGAAAGAACAAAATGACTAAAACACTTGATGAAAAAGTCCAGCAATGGTTTATTGACCGCAACTTACACGAGGCTAACCCAGTCAAGCAATTTGAAAAGCTCATGGAAGAGGCTGGAGAACTTTTTGAAGGAGTTGCCAAGGGCAAGTCTGACTTGATTAAGGATGCCCTGGGTGACATGCAGGTTGTCTTGACGGGTCTTGAGCTACAAGTCAAAAATGGTGCTGACATTCAAGCAACACCAGAGGAAATGGAACTGTTGCTGATGGTTGCCAGTCTCGGTCACTTAGCTGATAAATTGCATAAGCATATCTTTTATGATGAAACCAAGACACCTCTTATCAAGCCAGATTTGATTATACTACATAGCAACATCCATTCGGTCGCTATCCATAATTGCACCACAGCAGACACTTGCCTAAAAATCGCTTATGACGAAATTAAGGACCGTAAGGGCAAGATGATTGACGGAGTATTTGTGAAGGAGGCGGACTTGTGAGAAAGACTTTGACAGGTATCGGTAACTTTTGTATTTTACTATCAATCCTCGTGAGTCCTTTGCTGATCATCTACAAGATTGACAAGCTAGATGCCAAGATTGAGCAACCAAAAATTATTGTCTATCAAGTAGACAATGCAGGAGCTGAAATGGTTGGTACTGTGACGGACAAGGAGATTATCCAAAGCAGATACATTGTGACGGTTGAAGCCTATGGGAAATTTATGGTCACTAAAGAGCAATATGACCAAATCAACATAGGCGATCCAATACCAGAATTTCTGAAAGGACGTGGGAGCTGATGACACATTGTGATTTTACGACTAAACGATTGAACATGCCGACTGATGCAGGTCAGTTTACTGGTTTCAGGGTTATTCATGACAACGTGAACAATCCAAGCCATTATCAAGGCAACTATGGCATGGAGTCAATTGATGTGCTTAGAAACTTCATGACACCAGAACAGCTGAAAGGTTTTCATCTGGGAAATGCCTTGAAGTATCAGCTACGCTATCAAAAGAAAAATGGTCTGGAAGACCTGAAAAAAGCAAGAAAGAACCTTGATTGGTTGATTGAGGAAGAGGAAAAGAAATGCACAGAACAGTAGGTATCCTTGAATTTAAAGAATTTATAGCACTTGAAGATGGTCAAGCTGTGCCAGTATATCTGCACAGTGCCAATCCGAATGTGCCAACAACCAACAAAGACGATGCAATGCGAGTGACCAAATGTCGCTACAAGAAAGAATTTGCTGATAAATATATTTTTAGGAAGGTGGAAAATTAGAATGAATAATCTAATGATTGGAATTGTTGTCCTGAGCATCATAACAGCCATACTGCACTTAGGCCTCATTATAGTTTATGCAGTATCTATCAAAGAAATCGACAGAAAACAAGAAAGCTATAAGCGGGAATTACGTCGAATGTTTGGCTGGGACGAATCCGAGTGGAGATATCGGTTTGACGACTATAAGAGAAAAGTAGATAGAGCAACTAAAGAAATCAAGGAATTAAACAATCTTGATTTAATCAAACAAGGCAAGAAATTAGCCACTCTTCAAAAGTTGCAACGTGAACAAGAAGAAACCAAAAAAGAAATTGATAAATTGACGGGGGTATCTGATGATCAATAATGTTGTACTGATTGGTCGATTGACCAGAGATGTAGAATTGCGTTACACACCTAACAATGTGGCAGTAGGTGCATTCACGCTGGCCGTCAATCGTAATTTTAAGAATGCAGCTGGTGACCGTGAGGCAGATTTTATCAACTGCGTCATATGGCAAAAACAAGCTGAAAATCTAGCCAACTGGACCAAGAAAGGTCATTTGATTGGCATTACAGGTCGAATTCAGACCAGAAGCTATGAAAATCAGCAAGGGCAACGTGTCTATGTGACCGAGGTTATCGCTGAGAGTTTCCAGGTGCTTGAAAAGCGTGACAATAGTGCTAATTATTCCAGTATGGATGAGCAGATGCCACCGAATTTCAGCGGTCAGCCGATGGATATTACAGATGACGACTTGCCGTTTTAGGAGTGTTGAATGACAGCTGATATTGTTCAATTTATTCCAAAACATGATATATGTCACGAATGCTACAAGAGAAGAGCGACAAAGTTATGTGATTTTATAATTGGTCAAACAGGAATAACATTCTACCGAAGTTTCAGTTTATTTAAAAATCAGCAACCAAGGTTTCTTACTTGCGACAAGCTACTCTGTGACAGATGTTCCAACAGATTTCACGGTATGGATTTATGTAAGAACCATAATAAAAAAATTACAGGAGGAAAATAATGAGTAGACCTAACCGCTATCCCTACTCTCAGGATCCATGGGTAATTGAAAAGACTAGGACTTTTTCAATTATCAATGGAAAGTATGGTACACACACGAAAGTCACGATGTATCGAAACCTATTTACAAGCAAAATCAAACATGATTGGATTGAATGGAGGACAGGATTTAATGACTAAACTTATTGGATTTGGCCGAGGTTTCGGCAAAACTACAATGGCTATTTTGGAAAGTCATGCGACAGGTAATCAGATTATCTGTGCAAATAATAGAATTGCAAAGCATACCTCGGATTACGCAAGACAACTTGGCTATACTATTCCTCAGCCAATATCAATCAATAACCGTAACTTGAAAGAAGTCACCAGCAATCTCAATAGAGCAGGTCTTGGAGTTGTAGTCGATGATGTTGAAATGGTCTTGCGAGCACTGTTGGGTTGTCAAATTGATACTATCACATTTGATAGCCCGAATGTGATTAGTACAGAAGACCGCTACGTTGAAGAAATAGCTGAGCTTAAAAAGGAGTTGGCTGCATGCTACCGTGAAAAGGAAGAGGACCAGGCTATCATCGAGACCCTGAAAGACAAATGCGTGGACCTCATGCTTGAAAACCCAGATTATGTCTGGGACGAAATAGCCAGAGAAACAGCTAAGCAACGGGCAAATACAAGAAAATGGAGGGCGAAATGATTACAATTCAGCTTGATGAAGAGTTACTGACAGCACTTGTTTTTGCAGCAGCTCAAAGCTCATGTGGTTTCAATCGAAACACTTTGCAGGAGAACCAGTTGTGGCATCTACATTGCTGTGACTATAATGAACCAGTATATGAAGTGGCAAAGCAAATAAACCTTGATGACATTCAAGACGAAAGCTACAGAGCCTATTTTCAAGAAGTAAAGACGAAAGGTGATAAATATTATTCGGAGGTAGAAGAGGATGAAAAACAAAATTAAATTAGTATTAACAACTATTGGAGTGATTGGTATGTTAGCTGGGTGTTCTGACCAAGCTGATGTTGTTCGACATAACTTATCGGAAGAGGCAGACAATTTCAACGTAGTACGAAAGGTTACAGTATTGAATGCTATCACAAATGATGTGATGTTTGAGATGAGCGGTCGGATGTCAATTGTAGCAGACACGACAGATAATCAACTGGAAATTTTGGTCGAAACTGCCGATGAGGAATATCAAAAGCATATCATTGGATTGTCTGATAATGTATCCTATGTGGTCCAGGATGTGAAGACAAAGGATGTGTCGAATTACGATTACACTATCAACTTCAATCCGAAGATGTGGTTGCCACTGGAAGTCAAGGCTGTAGATTAGGAGGAACTATGATTTTACTTGAAATTATTAAATTCTTGGCAGCAATGATTGCGATTGCATTTCTGTTGGTTGTACTAATCGCTATCATCATGGGAGCTTGGGAGACTTATAAGAAACATGAACAAAAGAATCAAGAAAAAGAAAGCTAAACAAGCACGGCAACAAGAACTGGAACAGTTGGAACAGGAACTGGCCAAGTTGTCTACCGAACAACTAGATGGTGTGATAGATCTTATCAACCAGTGTATCACAAATATGGCTGAGATAATCGCTCCAGTCAAAATAAAACTCGTGGATGAGATTAGTTCTGATTTGAGTATGATAATGGAGGAACGACTTGACAAAGAAGACAGCAATCAAGACTAGACGTGATTTTCTTGAGTTTGAACTTGAAGCCAAGTATCTTAAGATTGATAAACTTATCGGACAGCGTCGTCACGAATTAGAAAGGCTCTATGCGGTTAAGAATTTAACAATACCAGACATAGACGATTCAGGAGCAAGTAGAAGTGGGACTTCATGCAATACATCCGAGAACCTAGCCATTGCTTACGCTAGTGATCCAATGATTCTAAGACTTGAAGAATTTCAGAGAGCTATTTCAAAATTATTGGACGTACTGGAACCTGATGATAAGAAAATATTCCACTTGAGGTGGGGAGAGCATACAGGATATGACTGGATTCAAATTTGGCACATTATGCAGAATGGAGAGACTGGTTATTTATATAGACATAGCAAGCAAATCTACAGAAGACGAGAAGTCATCCTTGACACTCTTGCGAAACTATTATTCATGTAACTTGTCAAAAAAATATATAGAATTGACAGAAACAATCTGATAGATTGATAGTGTCGCTAAGCACCGAGAAATCCTTGGTGCTTTATTTTTTACGAAAGGAGCAAAGTGATGAATATTGTTGAACCGCTAAGAGATAAAGATGATATCCAAGCTATGAAAGATTACCTCTTATCTTGGAATGAAAAGTATTACATGCTATTTCTTTTGGGAATCAACACTGGCTTCCGTGTTGGAGATATTCTGAAATTGAAGGTCAAAGATGTTCAAGGCTGGCATATTAAAATTAGGGAACAGAAGACTGGAAAATATAAGAGTATCAAGATGACAAGACCACTCAAAAATGAATTACGGGAATTCGTAAAAGATAGAGCCTTGCATGAGTATCTATTCCAAAGTCGAGTTGGCAAGAATAAAGCCCTCAGTTACAAGACAGTATATTGGTTTTTGAAAACAGCAGCTGAAGACTTAGGCATTGATAATGTAGGCACTCATACCATGCGAAAAACATTTGGCTATCATTATTACAAGAAGTACAAGAACGTTGCTGACTTGATGTCCTTGTTCAACCATTCAAGCCCAGCTGTCACACTAATTTATATCTGTGTAAGACAAGATGAACTTGACACTAAGATGAGTAATTTTAGTCTCTAATATTTTTTTGCCTTATTTCAACTATCTATAACGAGGAAGTTTCTAGTTTATTTTTAGGAGGTTGTCCGAAGCCTTGTTTTTATTGACTTTTTAGCATGAAACATAATTGGATAAAATATAAGATATAGATAGTTCAGAGTGGTTATTTTACATAATTTAGACCGTTAAAAACAATCTTGTCAAAAAAATGGGTATTATTGACAAAAACAATCTGATATATTGGTAACATGAGCAAGAGGGACAGGTCGTTGACTTGTCCTTTTGCATTGACAGGAGGAATGTATGGCACATTATTACAAGCCAGTCAGACAATCCCTGAAGTCAAAGAAGTGGGAAAAGTTCCGAGACAAGATGATGAGGAAGTCTGACTACCTGTGTCAAGAAAGTTTGAGATACGGTTTGTCGGTACCAGCTGAAATGATTCACCACATCTTCCCAGTGTCTGAATATCCTGAGCTTGAGTTCGTAGAATGGAATTGCTTAGCATTAACTAATCGAAAGCATAATACTTTTCATGACAGGGTAAATGACAGAGTTGTCGGCCAAGGAATTTATTGGCAAAAAAAGAGAAAGAAGGAATTTCAAGATTTTTATGGGTACCCCCCCACTTTTCGAAATATTCTTGAGCGTCCTGGGAACCGGTGAAGGGAACTTTTTCCAAGTCGGAGGCACTCAGACAAAAAGGGGGTAAAAACTCAGCGATTTTGTAGAAAGGGGGTTAGTTTTTGGCTAAACCAATTACAGTGAAGTCAATCAAGTCAAAAGTGGTCAAGCAGATGAAGGACTTGGGCACCTATCGAAAAGAATTTGAAATGATCATTGATATCTTTGCTGGGATGTTGTTTCAGTACCAGAAACTAGCTCAAGACTATGCTGACATGGGCTATCCTGTCACAGATGTCTATGTCAACAAGGCTGGTGCTGAGAATGAGCGGAAAGTTCCAATCTTGACTGCAATGGAAATACTCAGAAAAGACATCTTGAGCTATTCAAACCAGCTTATGCTTAATCCAAAGTCACTGGGTGAGGTGGTCGAGCAGGACAAAGGCTCACCACTAACAGAGGTTATTAAGTTCAAGAATGAACTGAAAAAGAAGCGGGTGAGAGATGGATAAAGACTTTGAAAAACGGTTTGCCGATTTTCGCCACGCTACAACCAATCTTGGAAAAGCTAAAGCCTATGTTGATTATGTCCTGAGCTATCAAGAGGAACATAACGAAGAACGGATTTTGGCTGCTGAACGCTTTTTGAGGGATTTGGAAAATCCAGCCTATGAACTTGATGAGGATATAGTGGACTTTGCTGTTCACTTCATCGAAAACTCTATAGTCCATCAGCAAGGAGATGACATGTTTGCCATGTCTATCCGTAACAAGCCTTTGATTTTGCAACCGTGGCAACATTTTACGGTTGTCAATCTCTTTGGTTTCTATCATGCTGGGACAAATGAGCGTAGGTTCAAGGAAGCCTTGATAATGCTGGCACGGAAAAACGGTAAGACCAGTTTTACTGCTGCTATTGCTCTGCTTTATCAGATTTTGGATGCTGATAGTGGTTCGAAATGTTACATCGTGGCAAATTCAGTCAAGCAGGCATTGGAAGCTTTCAACTTCATCAAGTTCAATGTGGAACGGTGGAATGATAAGTCTATCCGTATCAAGGACAACAACCAGGAACACTCTATCACAGCAAATTTTGGAGATGATGGTTCGTTTTATATACAGGCCTTAGCCAATGATGAGAGCCGTTTGGACTCTCTGAATGGTAATGTTACTGTTATTGACGAAGCTCACACCATGCGAAATTCCAAGAAGTATGGTCTTATGAAGAAAACAATGTCGGCATACCGTAACAGTATGCTTTTTGTTATCTCAACGGCTGGGGATATTCCAACAGGATTCCTTGCTAACAGGCTGAAATACTGTCAGAAGGTGCTCAAGCAGTTAATCACTGATGAATCGCTGTTCATTTTTATCTGCAAGGCTAACCAGACGACGGACGGCGATGTTGGAGACTATCTGGATGACAATGTTTTGAAGATGGCCAATCCGTCTTGGGGTGTCACGGTGTCCATGCCAGCCTTGAGAGCAGAAGCTGAGCAAGCTATGAACGATCCACAGACAAGGAATGAGTTTTTCAATAAGACTTTGAATGTCTTCACTAACTCTATGAATGCTTATTTCAATCCTGATGAGTTCATAGCTTCGGATGACTGTTATGATTGGAGCTTGGAAGAGCTGGCACGCTTGCCGATTAAGTGGTATGGTGGGGCGGACTTGTCACGCTTGCATGACTTGACAGCTGCTGCACTCTATGGCATCTACAATGACGGTGAGAAAGACATTGACATCTGTATTACTCACGCTTTCTTCCCTCGTGTCAATGCTCAGAAGAAAGCCAATGATGATGGTATTCCACTTTTTGGGTGGCAGTCAGATGGTTGGTTGACAATGAGCAACACTCCAACGGTACTCTATGATGATATCGTCAAGTGGTTTATCGAGATGAGGCAGAAAGGCTTCAAGATTGCTGCTGTTGGTATGGATAGAAAGTTTGGTCGTGAGTTTTTGAGCAAGATGAAAAAAGCTAAGTTCAAGATGATTGACCAACCACAGCTTTTCT
The DNA here is from genome assembly GCF_019754115.1 of Streptococcus sp. 2018110. Lineage (NCBI taxonomy): Bacteria > Bacillati > Bacillota > Bacilli > Lactobacillales > Streptococcaceae > Streptococcus > Streptococcus sp. 2018110. The sequence goes on from NZ_JAIJZO010000008.1 coordinate 32,693, forward strand.
ATCTGAAATCAGAAGGGTTCAGACGGATTGAGTTCAAGGTTAAGAATAGGGAGTTTTATTATCTGCATTCTGAAGCCTATGAATACTGTGTTAGCAATGTCAGAGCGATTGAAAAGGTGGACGATGCGGTGCAATATGAAAAGTTAGATGGTGACGGTGGTACGGCAAGGATTGACTTGTTTGATGCCAGTGTCTTTGCATGTATCCAGGCTCTTGCTAATCTTGGCAAGAACCAGAATGTGATGCAATTCTTTGATTAGGTTAGAAAGGAGGTGAGAAAGAATGGGTTTCTTTGATAGGTTCCGTAAGAGGAGTAAGCCACAGTCAACTGTGAGTATGCTTAGTCACTCGGATTTTGGAATTATCTTTGAGGGTGATGGTTATGTGCCGCTTGCTAGGAATCCTGATGTGATACTGGCTGTCAATAAGATTGCTGATATGGTGTCGAATATGACCATACATCTGATGGAAAACACAGACAAGGGCGATATTCGTATCAAGGACGGCTTGGCTCGGAAGATTGACATCAATCCTTGTGCACACATGACCAGGAAGACTTGGATTTTCAAGATTGTGCGTGACTTGTTGCTGTACGGCGACGGTAATTCTGTCCTTCATGTCGAATATGACCCTGTGACAGACTATATTTTGAACTTGAGACCCTTCCCTATGGATGAGGTCTCTTTTAAGTCCAATGATTTAGACTATGTGATTTGCTACAAGGGTAGGGAATACGAGCCTGACGATGTTGTCCACTTTGCAATCAATCCTGATCCAGATAGTCCTTATGTCGGAACAGGGTATCGGCTGGCTTTGAAGGACATTGTCCGCAACCTAAACTTAGCTACTCAGACTAAAAAAGGTTTTATGAGTGGCAAGAATGTTCCGAGCTTGATTGTCAAGGTCGATTCATCCAGTGATGAGTTGGGCAGTCAAGAAGGCCGTGACAGGATTGCTAAGAAGTATCTATCCACAAGCCAGTCAGGAGAGCCGTGGATTATACCTGATGCCCTTATGGAAGTTGAGCAAGTCAAACCGTTGAATTTGAATGACATTGCTTTGAATGAATCGGTTGAGATTGACAAGAAAACAGTGGCTGGGCTTTTGGGAGTACCAGCTTTTATCCTGGGTGTTGGAGACTTCAACAAAGAAGAATACAACAACTTTGTCAATACCACGATCATGAGCATTGCTACAACAATCACTCAGACATTGACAAGGGATTTGCTGGTATCTAGCAATCGTTATTTCAAGTTCAATCCACGGTCTCTCTATTCTTACGACATTACAGAGTTGTCAACTGTTGCTCAACAGATGACAAACAGTGCTGCTATGCGTCGGAATGAGTGGAGAGATTGGGTTGGCATGACTCCTGATCCTGAAATGGATGACATCATTGTTCTCGAAAACTATCTACCGCAGGGTGAGTTAGGCAATCAGAGCAAATTAAACAAGGAAGGAGGAAATACCGATGCAGAAACGTAAGGCTTACATGGCCACACAATTTCAAACTCGCGAGGAACAAGAGTCTGGCGATTTGATTTTGAGTGGCTACTTTATCAAGTTTGATGAAGAGACTGAACTTTGGCCTGGTTATTTTGAAGTGATTAAGCGTGAGGGTGTCGAGAAGGCTATTAAAAATGCCGACATCCGTGCCTTATTTAACCATGACCATAGTTTGGTACTTGGTCGGACTGGAAATGACACAGTGCGGCTCGGTGTTGATGATGTTGGTCTGTTTGGCGATATTATCATCAACAAGGATGACCCACAAGCGGTCGGTGCCTATGCTCGCGTTCAACGTGGCGATGTGATTGGTTGTAGTTTTGGCTTCTTCCCAATCAAAATCAATACGGAAGAGCGTGATGACGGTTCTTACCTGGACACTATCTTAGACCTTGAAATCTTTGAAGTTAGTCCTTGTACTTTCCCAGCATATCCACAGACTGAAATTGCTGCACGTCAGAAGGACTTTGAATGTCAACTACGTGCAAATCGTGAAATGCTTGATAAGCGTAAAAAAGAAATAAAGGAGAAATTTAAGCTATGAATAAAGCTCTAATTTTTGGTGCTCGTATGCGAGCTAAAGCTACAAAAGTAGTTGAACTTGAAGAGTCCATCAAGGACTTGCAGAAACGTACTGCTCTTGAAGCCGATAAGTTGGAACGTGCTGAGACCGAGGAAGAAGTGTCAGCTGTTGAGAAAACTCTTGAGGAACTTCAAGTAGAACTGGAATCCAAAGAAGCCGAAAAGGCTGAATTGGAAAAGGAAATCGAGGACCTTCAAAAGCAAATCGATGAACAAAACCGAAACGCTCCACGCTATGGAGAAAGCCGAGGAGGTAAGAAAGACATGAATGAACGTGAAGCGTTTAACCATTATTTGCGAACTAAGGGGCAATTACGCGACGGATTTAAGTCTACTGAAGGAGAGGCCCTAATCCCAGAAGATTTGCTTCGCCCTAAAGAAGCTAAACGTGATGAAACAGACTTAACATCGCTGGTAAACGTCGTTAAAGTACGCAATGCAAGTGGTAAGTGGTCTGTGATTAAGTTGACTGACCAGGTCATGAATACGGTTGAGGAGTTAGCTGAGAATCCTGATTTAGCAAAACCTACCTTCACAAAAGTTTCCTATGAGATTGAAACTCGTCGTGGTCATTTGCCAGTTTCTCAAGAATTGATTGATGACGCTGATTATGATGTGATGGGGCTTGTCGCTAAGCAGGCAATGAATCAGGAACGTATCACTAAGAACGCTGAAATTGCGAAAGTATTGAAGAAAGCAACTGCAAAAAATGCATCTGGACTTGATGGTTTGAAAGATATTTTAAATCTTGAATTGAAACCATATTACAATGCTAGTATCGTAGCCACCCAATCTCTTTTCGCCGCTTTGGATAAAATTAAGGATAAAGACGGTCGATATATGTTGCAGACGGATATTACCTCTCCTACTGGGTACAAGTTTGCTGGTCGTGTGATTTATGTTTACCCAGATGATGTTATTGGCACTTCAAAAGGCGATATGAAAGCATTCATCGGGGATGTGACAGAGTTTGCAACGTTATTTGACCGTGCCCAAACTACTGTTAAATGGCAGGATGATAAAATCTATGGTCAGTATTTAGCAACTGCTAACCGTTTCGATGTAGAGGTTGTCGATGCTGATGCTGGTTTCTATGTGACTTACACCGACGCTGTTTTGTAAGGAGGTAGTCAATGGCTTACAAAGTTATCCGTCCTTTCAAGGACTTGACAGACCCAAATAAACATGATTACGCTTTGGATGAAACCTACCCTCGCGACGGTCACAAACCTTCAGATGATTTCATCCAAGGTTTGCTGACTGGCTCAAATTCAGCTGGCTCAATCTTTTTGACTACAGTTGAAGAAGAGTCAGAGCTTCCAGAAGGCGATAAGTCTGCTGAAGAAGAGTCAGAGCTTCCAGAAGGTGACAAGCCTGCTGATGAACCAGTAGAAAAACCAAAGCGGAAACGTACCACTAAGAAAGCAGAGGAATAGTCATGGACACTGATCAGCTATTAGAACTGCTTAAACTGAAGCTAGGCATTTCAACCACTCTCAGGGATAAGCCGTTGAAGAAAATTCTTGATGCCGTCATTTCTGAACTAACACAGACTTTCGGTATTGAATTGGATTCTGCTAGAGCTGATCATGAGATGTTTGTGGTTGATTTTGCTGCTTATCGCTACGAGGGTGGGGTGGATATGCCACGTCACCTTCAATGGCGATTACACAATCTGCAAGTTTCATCAAAAGGAGAGATTAGCGATGTGGAATCATGAAATCACTCTGATAGCAAAGAGAATCACTGGAAAAGACAAGTTGAAGCAGAACATCACTGAGGAAATCAAAACTGTTCTGCTGTGTCGCAAGAAGTCAATTAGCAGGTCAGAGTTTTACCAAGCCAATCAGGCAGGTATTCGTCCAAGTCTAGTAGTTGATATTCATAGTTTTGAATACGACAATCAAGAGTTGGCTGAATTCGAAGGGGAAAGATACCGCATCCTTAAGACCTATCCTGTTGACCTTGAAACCCTTGAATTAACCTTGACGGAGAAATTATCATGAGCAAGGATTTAGCCAATGAGATTGCTAAAGCTTTAGCTGAGTATTCGTCTGAGATAGAAGATGAAGTTGACCTTATTGCAGAAGAGGTGGCTAGCGAAGCCGTGGACGAACTGAAAGTGACTAGTCCTAAAAGGTATGGAAAGTATGCTAGGAATTGGCGATTTAAGAAGAGCGCTAAGGGGTCGTATGTGGTCCATAATGCTGCACCAACTTACCGACTTACTCACTTACTGGAAAACAGTCACTTGTTACGAAATGGTGGTCGTAGTAAAGCACAACCTCATATCAAACCTGTCGAGGAAAAGGTCAAAGAAAACTTTGAAAAACGGATTAAGGAGCTCGGTCGATGAAGCTATCAGAATTTGCAGATATTTTGGAACAGGCTGAGTTGCCTGTAACCTATCGAGCATATCAAGAGGGGCATGTCCCTGATATGCCTTACCTTGTGTATTTCGAATCTAATCCTATTGTCAATTCTGCTGACAATACAAGGAACCATGAGATTAAGTCGGTGGTTGTTGAGTTGGCATTTGAGAGAAAGGATGAGGATTTAGAGGAGCGTTTGGAAGAGCTATGGTCTAACCATGAGCTCTTTTTTGAAGCTCAAGAAGAAACTTTTATTGAGACTGAAAGGCTTTATGTCAAGCCTTACACAGTCTATCTCTACTAGAGGAGGAATGACATGGAAAATAAAGTGACCTATGGTCTGAAAAATGTACACGTTGCACCAATTACTAGCATCAGTGCTGAGACAGGGGTGCTAACTTACGGAGAGATTTTCCGTTTCCCTGGGGCAATGGAAATCACTCTTGAACCGAAAGGGGAATCAGGTGCTATTCAAGCAGATGATATTGATTATCACTTCATGAATGCCAATGAAGGTTATGAGGGTAAATGGAAAGTACCTCACATCATTGATCAGTTTGCCACGAAAATTCTCGGTGAGATTAAAGATACCGAGACAGGTGTATTGACAGAAAAAGGCGATGCCGAGCCAACACCGTTTGCCTTAATGTTTGAATTTTCAGGGGACAAGAACAAGACCCGACATGTGTTCTACTACTGTTCTGCTAGCCGTCCAGCAACTGGCTCTAAGACAAAGAGTGGCACAAGTGTCAATGAGCGAGAATTGACTTTCAATGCTAGCCCACGTCCGCTTGATACTGTAGTGAAACGCTCGGTCACCTCGGCAGACAAGAAGGAAGTCTATGACAATTGGTTCAAGAAAGTCTATGAGCCAGCCGCTGTAGGTGGATAAGGAGGTCTTGCATGCGTAAAATTATTCCGATTGGTGATCAGGAGTATGAATTGGCCACAAATGGCTATACTCCTATTGCTTACAAGAAAGAGTTTGGTAAGGACTATTTCCAGGACCTATTCTCAATGCTGAACAGTCAAGCACTCTTGTCTAAACTGGATAAGTTGGAGCCTGGTCAGGAATTACAGGCAAGTGACATTGATATGTCGGCCCTTGCTGACTTTGATATGACTTTCTTTAACCGTCTTTTCTGGACCTTTGCCAAGTCTGCCAACCCTCGTATCAAGCCTTATGCTCAATTCTTCATGGAAATGGAAGAATTCCCTGTTCAAGAAATCGGACAAGACTTGATGGAAATGTTGAATGCGAGCATGCAGACAAAAAAGAAACAGACTCGTCAGAATCTGCAAGCGATGAAATCTTTACAGTAGAATCCTATCTCTCTTGTTGTAAGGAGACAGGTTTATCCATTGATGACTTGAAGCATATTTCAATCGGTATGGCTCTGGATTATCAGACGGATTATGTGAATTTACGCAGTAAAGATAAGGATGGCGAAAGAAAAGCTACTCAAGAAGATTTTGACAACTTTTAAGAAATTAGCAGTGCTGAGAGAGTGATTCTAAGGTCAAGTTCCCTGTAATAAGTGGACTTTCGGTCATAGATGAGCTTGTAAGCTCTGCTATTTTTCGTTTGAGGTGGGTGGGTCGGCAATCTTCAAAAGAAAGGAGGAAACAAATGGCAAGTAACATCAAAGGGATTAAGATTGAAATTGATGGCGACACGCAACCCTTGCAGAAGGCCCTGAAAGATGTCAACAAGAATGCTACTGAAGCAACCAAGGAACTGAGACAGATTGATAAGGCCTTGAAGTTTGATACTGGCAATGTAACCTTGCTGACCCAGAAACAGGAAGTCTTACAACAGCAGGTATCCAATACCAAGGAGAAGCTTGAAACTCTGAGACAAGCCCAAGCACAGGTGGAGAAGCAATTCCAGAATGGAGACATCGGAGCTGATCAGTACCGTGCTTTCCAACGTGAACTGGAAACTACTCAAAATGTCCTCAAGGGTTATGAGAATAAGCTTGAAAATGTCAATAGAGCTCTGGCCAATAACGGTCAAGCTGTAGAAACCAATGTCAGTCAACTGAACAGCCTACAGAATGAGCAGAGCCAGTTAGCATCCGAGATGGACAAAGTGACCAGTTCTTTCAAACTACAAGAGAGTGAGCTCGGTCAGAACGCTTCTGAATCTGAGAAAGTCGCCCTGGCTCAGAAGAAGATTGCTGCTCAATCCGAGATTGTGGAAAAACAGATCTCGAACCTTGAGCGACAGTTGGAACTGACAAAGAGTGAGTACGGTGAGAACTCTACTGAAGCGAATAAACTAGAGAAATCCTTGAACGAAACCAAGGCCGCATTCAATGGCTTGCAGTCTGAAATGAATGGAATGACTGGTGCTAGTGCTAGTGTTAAGTCAGACTTATCAGAAACAAACCAACTACTCAAAGCTGATTTACTAATGGATTTCAGTGATAAGCTCAGTCAAGTTAGTGACAAGTTGATAGAGCTTGGTCAGAATGCACTGGAAGCCTTCAGAGAAGTTGATGCTGGCATGGACACTATCATCACAAAGACTGGGACAACAGGACAGGCTCTGGATGAGATGATTGGGATAGCTGAAAATATAGCGACCTCTATTCCTACGGATTTTGAAACTGCTGGCAGTGCTGTTGGTGAAGTCAATACTCAATTTCAGTTGATGGGTGAAGCACTGCAATTAACGGCAGAGGATATGATTAAATTTGCTGAAATCAATGGAACTGATGTTGCAGCAAGTACGGTCAATTCTAAGCGAGCCTTGGAAGCCTACGGGCTTTCGGTTGATTGGTTGAGCGATGTCCTGGATTCCACAACCTACGTTGCACAATCTACAGGAGTGTCAGTTGATGACTTGATGAAGAAAGCGACTGATGGGGCACCACAAATCAAAGCCCTCGGACTGGAATTTGATGAGGGTGTGACTCTCATCGGACAATTTGAGAAAGCTGGTGTGGATTCGTCAGCTGCATTAGGCACTTTATCGAAGGCGGCAGTCAATTATGCCAAAGACGGCAAGACCATGAAAGAGGGACTTGCTGAAACCATCGATAAAATCAAATCCAGTACATCTGAAACAGATGCTCTTACAATAGCATCCGAAGTTTTCGGTACGAAAGCAGCACCTAGAATGGTTGATGCCATTAAACGTGGGGCTTTTTCTTTTGAAAACTTGGCAGGAACTGCTGAGAACGCCGCTGGAGTTGTCAGTACGACCTATGAAGCAACGTTAGATCCGATAGATAGATTCACCACAGCTCAAAATGAAGCGAAACTGGCCATGGCTGATATTGGGAACGCTATATCAGAGGTGCTAGCCCCAATCATGGAAGTGTTAGTTGATGTATTGAAGAGCGTGGTTGAATGGTTTAATGGGTTAGATAGCCCTGTGAGAAACTTCATTGTTATCATTGGTCTAGTTTTAGCAGCTGCTGGAACGTTACTCCCAATTATTATTGGGCTAGCCGTCGGGTTCTCTACGTTATTACCATCAATTATGGGAGTTGTCACAGCTATGGCTCCAATTGTCGGGACAGTCCTAGGAGTTATAGCTGTAATAGGTCTTTTAGTTGCAGCAATAGTTTATCTATGGCAAAACAATGAAGGTTTCAGAACGGCTGTTACAGAGATATGGAATGCCATTATGTCTGTCATCAATACGATTGTTCAGCAAATATCTGATTTTGTGATGTCTATTTGGGGGACTTTGTCTACCTGGTGGGCTGAAAATCAAGAACTGATTCGGGCAACTACTGAGACAATCTGGAATGCTATACAATCGGTTATTCAGACGGTCATGAGTATACTTGGTCCGCTAATTGAAGCTAGTTGGAGCAACATTCAACTGGTCATCTCAACTGTTTGGGAAGTTATCAAGACTGTTGTTGAAACAGCCATAAACGTTGTCCTGGGCATTATCACAGCAGTCATGCAGATCATCAATGGAAACTGGTCTGGTGCTTGGGAAACGATAAAGGGAGTATTCTCAACTATCTGGAATGGTATTCAGAGCATTGTTCAGACGATTCTATCCGCTATTCAATCATATATTGGAAATGTGATGAGTGGTATATCTGGAACGATTTCAAACATTTGGAATTCTATCTCAGGAACCGTCAGCAACATCTTAAACGGGATATCAAGTACAGTTTCTAATATCTGGAACGGCATCAAGAACAGTATTTCCAATGCCATCAACGGTGCAAGAGATGCTGTCTCAAATGCTATCAATGCTATCAAGGGCTTGTTCAACTTTCAAATCCGTTGGCCACACATTCCTTTGCCACATTTTAGCATCTCTGGCTCAGCTAACCCTTTGGATTGGTTGAAAGGTGGAGTGCCGAAAATCGGTATTGAGTGGTATGCCAAGGGTGGTATTTTAACCAAGCCGACGGCATTTGGCATGAACGGTAATAATCTCATGGTTGGTGGTGAGGCTGGCAATGAAGCTATCTTACCGCTTAATGATAAGACGCTCGGAGCCATTGGTCGTGGTATTGCTCAGACAATGGGAGGCAGCACACCAACCATCAACATCACTATCACAGACAATGTTGTCCGTGAAGAAGCTGATATCACGAAGATTGCCAATCAAGTTGCTCAGCGTATTGCAGATGAGCTACAACGTAAAACACAATTGAGAGGAGGGTAAACATGATTAGACATAATGAATTAGTGATTGACGGTGTGAAGACATCGTCTTTTCCTTTCAAAGTGATTGTGCATGAGTCCCCTTTTATCACGTTGGGAGACAGTAAGACTAACCTGCTGGAACATGATGGCATCAGCGGAGCGATTGTGCAGACCAACAAGCACCGTAGGTTGATTGAAAAATCCTACACAATCTATCTTGTCAAGCCAACAGAGGAACAATTGAATAAATTCATGAGCTTATTTATCCGTGAAAAGTTTTGGTTTGAGAATGAGCGTGTGAAGACAACAAGGCTTTGGTGCTACAAGGTCAGTGTCACGGATGTCGAACAAGAGAAACCTGGTCTTTATGTGACCAAGGCGACTTTTACTTGTCACCCTACTAAGTTTTTTAAGACCACAGATACCCAGACTGTGACTGGAAATGGGGTGTTGAGGGTGCAAGGGTCTGCTTTGGCATTTCCGAAGATTACCATTGTTGGTCAGAATGCTTCTGAGACATCGTTTACGATTGGCAGCCAAGTCATTAAGCTTGAAAAGCTCTCAGAATCGCTTGTGATGGTCAATGATCCTGACAATCCTAGCTTTAAAACGGTTACTGGAAAGCTCATAAAGTGGTCGGGCGATTTCATCACAATTGATACAGCTAAAGGGCAGAATGTTGGTGTGGTTTTGGGACCAGGCATAACGTCATTAAAATTTGAAACAGTTTGGGGGTGGGCATAGTTGCTTTATTTACTTGATAAAGAAGTCAAGACAGTTAAATGGAATGGCATTCCGTTACACGAAGCGAGCTCTGCTATTGTCAAAGAAGAAATCAACGGTGATTTTACTTTGACTGTCCGCTATCCTATCACGGACACAGGCATCTATCAGCTTATCAAAGAGGATATGTTGATAAAGGCTCCAAGCCCAGTTCTAGGCCCGCAACTTTTTCGCATCAAGAAGCCTGTAGAAAATGATGATAGTCTGGACATCACAGCCTACCATATCACTGATGATATTATGCAACGGTCTATTCCTGCAATGAGTGCTGTAGGTGTTGGTTGTGCAACTGCCTTATCATTGATGGTTCAACAAGCCAAGTCTGATTTAGCACCTTTTACTTTCACTAGCAATATTTCAACCAATAGGACATTTAACACGAAGGAGGCAATGACTCTCTACTCTGTGTTAATGGACGGTAAGCACAGCATGGTTGGTACGTGGGAAGGTGAACTTGTCCGAGATAACTTTGTTTTATCAATTAAGAATAGCCGTGGTTCCGACCGTGGCGTTGTTATCACAACACATAAAAACCTCAAGTCTTATCAACGGACCAGGAATTCTCAAAGCGTGGTCACTAGAATTTACGCTAAGTCAACTTTTAAGGCTGAAGGTGCTGAGGAAGAAACAACCATCAACGTGACAGTTGATAGTCCACTTATTGGCAATTATCCATACATCAACGAAAAAGATTATGAGAATAATAACGCTAAGACAGTGGATGAGCTGAGAAAATGGGCTGAGGCTAAGTTTAAGAACGAGGGTATTGATAAGATATCCGATGCCATTGAGATAGAGGCCTATGAGCTTGATGGTCAAGTTATCCATCTGGGCGACACGGTCAACATCAAGAGCAGGAAGCACAGCGTTGATATTTACAAGAAGGCTATTGCTTACGAATACAACGCTTTAACGGAAGAGTACATCTCTATCACGTTCGATGATAAGCCTGGGGTTGGAGGCTCTGGTGTATCTAGTGGAGTCTCTAATGCTGCTGATGTGATTTTGAGTGCCAATAAAACCGCTCAAGAAATTGCAATTGAGCGAGTCGTCAAGAATGCTAATCAGGCCTTTGACGCTGAATTTGACAAGCGAGTCGAGGAAATCAACGACGGCATCGAACAGTCTAGGGCAGAGGCTGAACGGTATGCGGATCAGATAAAGACTGAGATTAGTCAGGAATTTGATACTTTTGAACACGAGTATCAGGCAACTAAACAAAGTCAGAGTCAGCAGATAGCTGATATCTTGGCCAAGGCTCAAGCTAATACCATTTTGGCTACTGATGCCAAAAATATTGGCAATCAAGCAAAAGCAGATGCAGCTAATGCTCTGTCAAAAGCTATTCAGTATAAAAATGAGGCGATTGCTGAAGCAACACGGCTTGACACAGTCGAAAGACAGGCTACGGAAACAAAGTTGGCAACAGCTAAGAGTCAAGCAATATCAGAAGCAACTAGGATGGTTGAAACTGCCAAAAGCTTATTATCTGGACAGATATCTAATATATCTACAGATTTGAGCCAAACCAAGGAAGCTATCAAGTTGCTTGCCACAAAGGCAACCGTTGATACGCTGACTGGTCGTGTATCGTCGGCCGAGGCTATGATACAAGTACAAGCTGACCAGATTTCTCAACGTGTCAAAACTAGCGATTTTGATCAAGCGAAACAGCGTATCTCAACAGCTGAAAGTTCTATCACACAGCTTGGCAACAGGATAACAACTGAGATTAGTGAGACGGTGGCGAAAATACCGACAGAACTAGGCATTAGAAACCTTATCAAAGGTACAAAGGATTTGAGTGGAAACAACCCAAATCAAAACACCTCAGATACCTACCTTGGTTTTAATATTGCAAGAAGCAGACCAAGTTCAGGGTACATTGATACTTTTAGAGCTGCTACCACAATCAATGCAACGGCTACATCGTATGTTACTACGTTTTACGCTAGGTCAGATGTTGACGGCTTTCTTATTGATTGCCACCTTTTCTCACCAAACACTACAACTTCCGCAGAAAGTAGTACAGGACATAAGACTAAAGCCGTAGATGGTCTGGTCAATGTCAGGTTAACTACGGAGTGGACACGGTATTGGGTAAAGTGGACTCAAACACCAGTCAATGAAATCAAAAATTTCATTGTTGGCCGTAACAGAGTAGACAGAGGAAATGCCACCGTTGAAATTGCTGGAGTTGCCCTCTATGAAGGGGACATCCCAAAAGACTGGTCTCCAGCTCCTGAAGATGCCGTGGCAGAGATTGAGAATGTTAAAACTACCATTACTCAAACTGCTGAAGGCCAAGTTCAACTTTCAAATAAGTTGACTGAGACAGCTGGTAAAGTGACGGCTGCTGAAACCAGCATCAGACAACTGGTAAATGATGTATCTAGCAAGGTTTCTCAAACAATTTTTGACAATCTTAAAAGGACTGTTGAAAGTCAGGGGACTACTATCAGTCAAAATCAAAGTGCCATTGCACTGAAGGCTGATAAGACGGTCACTGACCAACTCAGCAAGTCTATTGAGAAGACCAATGCAGAATTGAAAGTGACCTCAGATGCTGTTAATACCAAGGTGTCAAGCGTTGATTTTAATGTAGTCAGTGGAAGGCTAACGACTGCTGAAACTACGATTAAAACCATGGCCGGTACCATTGAAACCAAATTATCACGAACTGATACTGAAGGGATTGTAACAAATGCCATAACACAGTCTGAGAATGGGACAAATCAACGTATCAGTCAGGTAGAAGGGAAAATCCCAACTAATCTTGGAGGCACAAATCTTGTCCGTGGTTCGGCAGAATTAAAACGAGGTTCTGGAGCATGGTCGCAAGGACACTGGAGAGGTTCGGGCAGTGGTGGAAAAGTTGAATATAATGTGACATTGCCATCTAGTCCTATCAAAGGAATTGCTACTGGCGCTAAAATCACGAGTGATAACAGTAATCAAATAGGTTTATGTCAAGACGGTACATCACTTGAAGCTGGCACCTACACACTTAGTGTATGGGTTTTAGGGGCAAGTGGTCTCAAAGTTCATGTATCTTCAGCGTATTCACAAGATACCAACAATCCATACACAGCAGGAAATAAATTTGTAACTTTACAGGACAACTCTTGGACTTTGATAACTCAAACATTTACTTTGACAAAGAGATACAATAATATTTCTCTTGCCTATTTAATGTTTGACTCACCAGGGACAGTATATTTTGCAGCACCCTACATTCACGCATCAGAACTTCCTGGCGATTGGTCACCAGCGCCTGAAGATATAGTAACAGTATCAAAATTCAATGAAGTTTCAGATACCGTAGATGCCCACAAAAGGACAATTTCTGAACAAGGGAATTCCATTTCACAGGTTATCCAGACCGCTCAAGGTCTAGTTACTAGGATTTCAAATCTTTCAAGTGGTAACAGGAACATGCTGAAAGGAACGAAAGATTTGTCTGGTATGTTTAATCAGGCCTATAAGACAAGTGATAACTACCAAGGTTTTACCATTGCAAGAACTAGTTCTGGAAGTGCTGCATACTATGATACATTCAGAACGTCAACAACGATCGTACCGACTTCTGACACATACATTATCAGTTTCTATGGTAGAGCATCAGTTGAAGGGACAAGAATTGCTAATCACTTTTTTAGTCCTAACACTACGCTAACCAGTGAAACTAGTGATGGGTATAAGAGCACCTCCACGGATGGAACAGCTTATGTCACACTTTCAACAAGTTGGAAAAGGTACTGGATAATTTGGACACAGCGAGAAACCACGACAATCAAGAATGTTATTGTGGGTCGTAATCATAGTACAAATAATGCCACCGTTGAAATTGCTGGAGTTGCCCTCTATGAAGGCAACCTTAACAAAGACTGGTCTCCAGCTCCTGAAGATGGAGATACTGCTTTTCAAGCGGTATCGACCCAAGTTAGTACTCTTGCAGGGTCATGGTCTGTACAGAACTTGAACAGCTCCGGTGACATCTTGTCACAAGCCAACCTATCATCCGCTCAATTCTTGCTGGAAGCGGCTAAAATACGTTTAAAGGGCAAGACCTTGGCGGATGAAATTCAAGCGATTGATGGTAAGTTTGGAACGCTCTTTGTTGCAGATGGTACCTTTGCTAAATTAAATGCAAACGTTATTGACTCTCAAGCAATCACAGCGGACAAGTTAAAGGTTGACCAAGCTTTCTTTACTAAGTTCATGGCAAATGACGCTTATCTAAAACAACTCTTTACCAAGTCAGCTTTCATCACCCAGGTTCAAGCAGTGACCATGTCTGCTAGTCAGATTTCAGGTGGAATCCTGACGGCAACAAACGGAGCAATGCAAGTCAACCTAAATGCTGGTCAAATTATGTACTACACAGACCAAGCAGCACTCAAGCGTGTTTTAACTGGCTATCCTACCCAGTTTGTTAAGTTTGCAACAGGTACGGTTTCTGGCAAAGGGAATGCGGGGGTAACCGTAATTGGATCCAACCGTTGGAACTCTGAATCGTCAAATGACGGTGGATTTGTCGGTATTCGTGCTTGGAATGGTGCAAATATAGATTCATTGGACTTAGTTGGAGATGAAATCAGATTGGCAAGCTCTGCTTTTGATAATCCTGATGGTTGGGATGTGAAAACTCTTGATTCTGGTCTAAGAATTGCACCTCACAATAGAGCAGCAGAGCGGAACAGTCGAATTGAGGTTGGAGATGTGTGGATTATGAAAGGAAATGGAACCTATTCATCATTACGTGACATCTTAAATGCTTTCAACGGAAACTTCTCAAAAGGTCCAAATGCTGATTCTTATACTTACTACCCTAATGGATTTTAAACTAGAAAGGAATAATATGGCTCAAGAACAACAACTCATCCAAGCTCTACGCTTGACGATCGATGAATTAACAAGCAAGCTAGCCGAAGAATCAACGACTAAGAATCTGCTAGCTGTCCAGTTGACAGCTGCTGAACAAGATAAACAGGTCTTGTCTCAGCAAAACAATCAATTGCAAGAGCAAGTTTCTGAACTGGAAACTCTACTCGACGAACAAACTAAACCAGAAATCATTGAAGGAGAATAATCATGACTGAAACTACTAACAACACATTACTTGACCTTTCTACAATTACAGAACCATTTGACCTCGCTACTGCATTGCAGTACATGAAGGACAATGGGGAATTTATTCGCTGCAAGAATGCGACAAATGATTTTTATATGTACCGTGATGTCCAACGTCGACCAGGTATTGTCAATGGCCGTCGTCAATTTGTGGAAGTTGAAACTGTATGGGCCTTTAACCAATGGGGCGGGACTACAACAACAATCAACGTTGCTGATCTCTTCAATGAGGAGTTCTACATCATGAAGTTTGACGAAAACGGAAATCCAGACTGGACAGATCCAACATTGCCAAAAGAATAGGAGGAATTCTATTGCCTATCGAACACGCAGAACGAATAGCTCAAAGCCAAGTGGCTTGGGCTATTTTGTTTATCATTTTATTTTTCATTGTGGTTAGTTATCTTGTGAAAACATCCAACAAACGCGAAGCTAAACTGATGGAATTTTACGACCAATCTAAAGCTGACTCTAAAATGAGGGAAGAGCGATTGTTGGCTCACTTAGATGCAACAAACACACAATTTGGTAGAATTTCGGACACCTTGGTAGATGTGCAAAAAGAGTTGGTCCGAATGAACGATCGCATGGACCATTTTGAAAGAGGAGAATAACCATGACAAACATTTCAGAAATCATTATCAGTGCTGCCCTCGGAATTTTGACAATTTTGGGAGGTACGCTTATTAGTGCTATCAAGAGCTATATTGTGGCGAAGGGTGGCGAGAAGGCTATCAAAATCGTTGAAATTTTGGCTTATAATGCAGTCAATGCGGTCGAACAGGTTTCTACAGAAACTGGTTTTAAGGGCAAAGACAAACTTGCCGAAGCTAAAAAAGCTATCTTAAATGAACTAACCAAATACAATATCCACATGACCGATGAAGATTTGACCGTCTTTGTAGAGTCTGCTGTTAAACAAATGAACAATGCCTGGAAGGAGTAACTATGGGAGTGAATATTGAAACTGCTCTACGTTGGATGAGTGACCGCAAAGGCCGTGTGACCTACTCAATGGATTATCGGAACGGTCCGAACTCTTTTGACTGCTCTAGCTCTGTTTATTACGCTTTGATGTCCGCTGGAGCTATCTCGGCTGGTTGGGCTGTAAACACTGAGTATGAGCATGACTGGTTGATAAAAAACGGTTATACACTCATTGCAGAAAATACTGACTGGGATGCCAAGCGTGGGGATATCTTCATCTGGGGTCGACGTGGTCAGTCTGCTGGTGCTGGTGGTCATACTGGTATCTTTATTGACCCTGACAATATTATCCACTGCAACTACGCTCGCAATGGCATTACGGTTGATAACTACAATCAGACGGCTGCGGCCAGTGGTTGGATGTATTGCTACGTGTACCGCTTGGCCAATCAAACCAGTACATCGGGTAAAAGCCTTGAAACCTTGGTACAGGAAACTTTGGCTGGAAAATACGGAAACGGAGATCAGCGGAAAGCAGCTCTTGGTAATCAATATGAGGCTGTCATGGCAGTTATCAATAGCAAAGCTACGGCAAGTCAAAAGAGCATTGATGAGCTTGCTCAAGAGGTAATCCAAGGCAAGCATGGTAATGGTGAAACTCGTAAAAAGTTACTTGGTAGCCAATATGAAGCTGTGCAAAAACGTGTGTCTGAATTGCTCAAAAAACCACCCTCAGAGCCATCAAAGAGTCCAGAGGTAAAACAGGCCACGGAATCCAAAACAAGCCAAACTGAGCCAACCGGACAAGCCACAGAAAGCAAAGAAGAAGGAGACCTATCTTTCAATGGTGCTATCTTGAAAAAAGCTGTGCTGGATAAGATTCTGGCTAAGTGTAAAGAGCATGATATCTTGCCAAGCTATGCTCTGACTATTTTGCACTATGAGGGCCTTTGGGGAACGTCAGCTGTAGGAAAAACTGACAACAACTGGGGTGGCATGACCTGGACAGGTCAAGGCAACCGTCCAAGCGGTGTCACGGTCACACAAGGCTCTGCCCGTCCATCAAATGAAGGTGGTCACTATATGCATTATGCCAGCGTAGATGACTTCCTGACAGACTGGTTCTATTTGCTTAGAGCTGGTGGCTCTTACAAAGTATCAGGAGCCAAGACTTTCTCAGAAGCTGTCAAAGGAATGTTTAAAGTTGGCGGTGCAGTCTATGATTATGCTGCTAGCGGATTTGACAGCTACATTGTCGGAGCGTCAAGCCGATTGAAAGCCATTGAGTCGGAAAATGGGACACTGTCCAAGTATGATACTGCTACCGTCACAGATGTCGGTAGCAAAGATCACATAGACATCACGGTTGATGGCATTGAAGTCATCATCAATGGTGAAACTTACAAGCTGGAAAAGAAACCAGTCTAATATACAAACAAAGCCCTCAGCGATTGCTGGAGGCTATTTTCTATTGGGGTGGACATTTTTGAAAATGTCTGTTTTGATGGAATTTATTTGCTCAAACTCTGATAATATGCAGTAATCTTTATCACTTTATCAAACGACATGCCGCCAATGTCAGTCCGTCCTTTGACATAGTTTGCCAATGTTTGTTCTGATATGCCCGTGGATTGTGCAATTTGATATCGCGAATGTGTCTGGAAGAAGTTCATCATTTCTTCCTTTGATAATACTTGGATCATATATACTCCTTATTTGAAAACCAACCAGAGTATCAATGCAATGAGCAATGACCACGCTAGGAAGGCTTTCCAGTCAAAACCGTGTTTATTTACTTTGTATTTTACTTTCATAGCATTTTTTGATAACATTTAAGTACACCCCCGAAGGGGTGGATAGTGATTACTCACTATCCAATTCGAAGTGCCATTCAAGAGTTAGAATGATAAGATTGAGTTTGACGACTACTTTATTATTCTTTATCTTGATTGGCTTTTTTAAGTACCTAAACATTTATTACTCCTTTCTGTTAGTTTCCTTGTCTAAGGTAACCTCCCCTTACCTTATGTATCTATTATACTATTATTTATAATAGTAGTCAAGTGTTTTTACAAACTTTTTTGAAATTTGTTTAAAAAAAAAAGTTCTTGCCCCAAATCTGCCCCAAATTATTTTCAAAGTTTGCCGAATTTAACCTGACGGAAAAACAAAAAAGCCCTATTTCACAGGCTTTTCATTCGGTTAATTCCTGCTAATTCAGGTGCTAAAAGGTGGCAACTAGCATCGAATACTATCGAAAGACCTTGTTTGACAAGGTTTTTTCTTATTTTTGTCCTAAATTCGCCCCAATTGTCAAAAAATCCCTTGACATGAATGTTTATTGTGGTAGAATAGGGCTTAGAAATATGAAAGGAGTAAAACAAATGAACAAGCAACTTGTCATGCAGCAAGCTATTTTTTATCATACACTCCTTTCTAAGCAGGAAAACAGGGCTCATTGATAAACTTATGAAGTTTTTCGTGGGCTATATTTTGAAACATTGAGACAATCAAGCACTGTGGCCATGGTGTGATAAAAATTGTCGACTATGTTCAAGAGCTGGTCTATTTTTGTGGACTTACGCAAGCCTAGGTGGAGTGAAATGCTTCCCTAGGCTTTTTTGTGCGCTTAGAAAGGTAAGGTCTATCAACTGTTACTCATTGAATAAAGTGGCAAATGATAGGTTATAGATTTGTAAAGGAGATATATGTTTCGATTAATTTTTGACTACATCAAGCGTCATAAGTGGCTCTATCTATTGGTTGCTGTGACCTTGATTATTTATGACGCCACACTTTTGCTACCAACGCAAATCATACAGCGGATGGTCGATATACTGACCAAGAATGAATTGACTCAGGCCATATTGGTTCAGGAGATGACCTTATTGTTATTGGTAACAGTACTGAACTATGCAACAGCCTTCATTTGGCATCTGAAATTATTTCAGGCCTCTGTCAACTTCAAGTTTGACATGCAGCAACGTGCCTTTAAAAAATTAGTAACCATGCGGACTCCATTTTATGAAAAATTCCGCTCAGGAGATGTCATGACTCGTTTTTCAACGGATGTGGATGGCCTGATGGAGATGGTGGGTTACGGTCTTATGATTGTCGTCTATGCAGGCGGTATGTTGGCTTTTATCATTCCCACGATGTTCTTTATTGATTGGAAAATTTCGCTAGTAGCTTTACTACCGATGCTGTTCATGACACTATGTATATTTTTTATCGGGAGAAAACAAGATAAGGCGATTGATGCCAATAGGGAAGCTGTAGCCCAGCTCAATAATGAAGTTTTGGAGGTCATCGAAGGTATTCGAGTGACTAGGGCTTATAGTAAAAAAGCAACTCAAAAGGCTCAATTTCAAGCTCGTACCAAGCAATTGGCTCAGGGTGGGGATCGCATCACTTCCTTGCAATCATTGTATAATCCATTAGCCACAGTCTGTTTGGGATTATCTACTATTTTCGTGCTTCTCATGGGGGCACAAGCTGTGAAAGCAGGGCAACTGACCTTGGGACAAGTAATTGCCCTTCAATTGTATGTTGGTTCGCTTTTAGAGCCGTTTTGGACACTAGCAGATTTCATCCTTGTTTATCAGACTGGTAAGACATCTTTTGAAAAACTGCAAGAGCTGATTGAGACGGGTGATGATTTGGAGGCTGATGGTTCTAAGGAAATTGCAGAGCTGTCTAGTATTTCCTTCAAAAATTATAGCTTTAGTTATCCACAGGCGGAAAGAGCCAGCCTACAGGACATCAATTGGACACTGAAAGCAGGGCAAACTGTAGGTATCGTTGGGAAAACTGGTTCGGGAAAAACGACCTTGGTTCGCCAATTCTTACGCCAGTATCCGATTGGTCAGGGAAATTTTTTCATCAATCATCAATCTGTTTTAGACTTTAAACGTTCTAGTATAGAGGAAAAAATTGGCTATGTTCCACAAGAACACATTTTGTTTTCAAGGTCTGTTGGAGAAAATATTGCCCTTGGGAAAGTAGCTAGTAGCTCTGAGGAGATTGAACAAGCCATTGCCACAGCAGCTTTTAGTCAAGATTTAAAACGGATGAGTGATGGTCTTGATACCATGATTGGTGAGCGTGGTGTATCTATTTCTGGCGGTCAGAAACAACGGATTTCCATTGCCCGTGCTTTCCTGCGAGAGCCAGATTTGCTAATTCTAGATGATTCTTTGTCGGCAGTGGATGCTCGGACAGAACGCCAGATTATCCAAAATATTCAAAAAGAACGTGCAGGCAAAACCAATGTCATCGTGACCCATCGTCTATCTGCTGTCAACCATGCAGACTGGGTACTAGTCTTGGATGAGGGGCGTATCGTTGAGGAGGGGCGTCCAGCTGATTTGCTTGCCCAAAGAGGTTGGTACTATGAACAATACCAACGACAACAAAGCCAGGAAGGAGGAGAGTAATGACTATTTTAGGTTTTTTATTAAAACAAATCGGTCGTGTTAAGTGGCTATTTATAGTAGCTGTCGGCTTCTATCTACTGGCTTCGACCATGGTTCGATTGGCTCCTCTGCTGATTCAGCAGGCGATTGATGGACCGATTACGGATTTAAGCAAGGGATTGCCCTTTGATGAAGCTGTTTTCTTAAACCAGTCAGCTCAATACATGGGAATGATTATTCTAGGAGCTATTGGCTTCTACCTATCTATGCGTTTACTCATGCATTGCGCCAATCGTATTGCTGAAAATCTGCGTAATCAAGCCTACGATGTTATGCAACGGTTGCCTATTTCTTATTTTGATGATAAGCCCGCTGGAAAAATTGCAACTAGAATTGTCAATGATACAGAAACCCTGCGGACACAATTTTATGGGACCTTAGTTAATGCCTTTAACAATATTGTTCGTTTGCTCTTTACATACGGTGTCCTATTTTACATGAATAGGAGTCTCGGTTGGCTGATGTTACTCTTAATACCACTCTATATCGGCATTCAATTTGCTTACAAGAAAATGACAGACAAGCCAATGAAGGATTTTTATGATGCAAGGAGTGACGTCAATACACAGGTAAACGAGACCATGAATGGTGCAAGTTTGATTCAACTTTTTGGACAAGAAGAGCGCATCATGAGAGAATTTGAAGTGACTACTGACAAGATGCGTCGGGCAGATAATAAGATTATCTGGGCCCAGTCTATTGCCACGTGGAATCTGAGTGGTTTTCTGCAAAATTTGGTCATTGCTGCGATTTTAACGGTAGTCGGCTATCAGTTTCTTGCGGGACAGGATGGAGTTACAGCTGGGAAACTCTTTGTTTATGTCAACTATATCGAAGGAGTCTTCATTGCTTTGGGAGCGCTGGTTCAACAGTTCCCAAATATGCTTCGCTCTTTTGAAACAGGTAAGCGTCTAATGGCCCTTCTAGAAGAAGAGGTGGAGGACGACTGTGATCGTATTTTGGAAGTTGAACAAGGGCAAGTCGTGTTTGAACATGTGAACTTTAGCTATGAAGAAAACAGACCAGTTTTGAAAGATATTACCATTCGAGCAGAAAAAGGAGAAACAGTTGCTCTGGTTGGGCATACTGGGTCTGGTAAGTCTTCTATTATGAACCTCCTCTATCGTTTCTATGATCCACAGGAGGGATGTGTACTGATTGATGGGAAAAACATCCGTGATTATTCCCGTGAAAGCCTGCGCAGTCACATGGGGATTGTTTTGCAAGATCCCTATCTCTTTACAGGGACGATTGCCAGCAATGTTTCCATGAATGAAGAGGAAGCAGATAGAACAAGAATCCTGCAGGCGCTAGAAAAAGTTGGTGCAGGGCCTATGCTATCTCGCTTAGAGAAAGGGATTGATGAACCAGTTGTTGAGAAGGGAGCGGCCTTTTCAAGTGGGGAACGTCAGTTGATTGCCTTTGCGCGGACACTCTACTCTGATCCTAAAATTCTGATATTGGATGAAGCAACTTCTCATATTGATACGGAGACGGAAGAAATTATCCAACATGCTATGGAAGTGGTGAAAGAAGGTCGGACAACCTTTATTATTGCCCATCGACTTTCTACCATTCAAAATGCAGACCAGATTCTTGTTTTAGATCAAGGTCGAATTATTGAGCATGGGAAGCATGAAGAATTGGTTGCGAGTGGAGGAGTATATGCTCAAATGCATGAGATTCAAGCAAAGGTGTAATAAGCAGTTAAAAATTCCAAGCTTTGGCTGGAATTTTTTGCTATAATTGACTCATGAAAGCCTTAATTTTTGATGTAGATGATACGCTTTATGATCAGATTCAACCGTTTGAACGTGCTTTGGAAAGACATATTGAAGTAGCAAGGGAGCAAATTGAACCACTTTACCTTTCCTTTCGTAGATATGCGGATGAAGTATTTGAAGCGACAGCAATTGGAAAGATGAGTCTGAAAGACAGTCATATTTATCGGATGAAACATGCTTTGGCAGATTTTGGGTATCAGGTGTCTGATGCAACAGCCTTAGCTATTCAAATAGATTATGATTATTTTCAAGGGCAGATAGAGCTCAGTCCAGTGTTTCCAGAAATATTTTCGTGGTGTCAGGCGCAAGGAATTGCAATGGGGATTATTACGAATGGACCTTATAGACATCAGTTGAGAAAGATACGCACGATGGGGTTAGTTAATTGGTTTGAGCTAGAACATGTCCTTATTTCTGGACAAGTTGGTATCACAAAGCCAAATCCTGCTATTTTTCAACTAATGGAAGAACGTTTGGGGATGTCAGGCGAAGATATTTGTTATCTAGGGGATTCGTTTGAAAATGATGTGGTAGGAGCGAAAGCTGCGAATTGGAAGGCAATTTGGTTTAATCATAGAAAGAGAGTAGAGCCAGTAGCTCCCTATCAGGCAGATAAAGTGGTGACAGCTTGGGATGAACTGGTCGAAGTTATCCAGTCTTTCTAGTGGTTTCTACAAGGGATTATCAATTTTTTATAGGTGTGGTAGATAAAATATATTAGCAGCATACCTGTCTTTATGATAGCATAAAATGTAAGCATAGAAGTATAGGTCTGAATCCAAGCAGATTTTTATTCCTACTCTATGAAATTTTTTGAAATGGAGTTGCCTATGACACAAGCTTTCTTTCCTATCCATACTCTAGAGACTGTTAGTCCAGAATTACGAGAAAACCTTGCGACTGTCAAGAAAAATAATGGCGGTTATATTCCTAATCTCATCGGTCTTTTAGCCAATTCTCCTACAGCCCTAGAAACCTACCAAACTGTCAGTGGTATCAATCGCCGTAGTAGTCTGAATCCGACGGAGCGTGAAGTGGTACAAATTACAGCTGCCCTTACCAATGGCTGTGGATTTTGCGTGGCAGGTCATACGGCTATTTCTATCAAGCAGGTTAAGATGCCAGATGTTATTCTACAAGCTCTACGCCAGGGAACTCCCATCGAAACGGATGCAAAATTAGATGTTCTCGCTCGATTTACTCTGGCTGTTATTCATGAAAAAGGTAAGGTTGGACAGCCCTTGCTAGAGGAATTTTTCCAAGAGGGCTACACGGCTGAAAATGCCTTGGATGTGGTGTTAGGAGTCAGTCTTGCAACTCTTTGTAATTATGCCAACAATCTCATCAATACTCCTATCAATCCAGAATTACAGGCCTATGCTCTGTAGGAGTTCCAGCAGAATATGTATCGAAAACTAGTTAGGACGTTTACGTTATCCTAACTAGTTTTTTTGAATTAACCAAGTATGATTTTCCTAATATACATTTGAGATGGCCTTTGTTTTCTAAAACTAGTTTTAGAAGAGGTATAAAATGTTGAAACTAGTTTCAAAAGAAGACTATTTTCTTTCAAAATAGAAATTAGATTTTAAATGAGGAACTGGGATTGAAAAAAAGTTAATGTGCTATATAATAATATTGTAAGCGCTATCTAGGATCCAAAAATAGAAAGGAGAAATTAATGAGCAAGATCAGTAAAGAAGCTCTAAAAGAACAGATAAAAGATGGAATTATCATTTCCTGTCAGGCTTTGCCAGGCGAACCCCTGTATAGGGAAGAAGGCGGTATTATGCCTTTACTAGTCAAGGCTGCCCAAGAAGCAGGGGCTGTCGGTATTCGGGCCAATAGTGTACGAGATATTAAGGAGATAAAAGAAGTAACTACTTTGCCAATTATCGGAATTATCAAGCGAGACTATCCCCCACAAGAGCCCTTTATTACGGCTACGATGCGAGAAGTAGACGAGTTAGCAGCTCTAGATATTGAGGTCATTGCTCTTGATTGTACCAAGCGTGAGCGTTATGACGGACTCGATGTTGTTGATTTCATTAAGCAAATCAAGGAAAAATACCCCGAACAACTTTTTATGGCAGATATTTCAACCTTTGAGGAAGGCTTAACTGCTTATGAAGCAGGCATCGATTTTGTTGGGACAACACTTTCGGGGTATACATCCTATAGTAGGCAGGAGGAGGGACCGGATATTGAATTGGTTGACCGCTTGTGCCGAGCAGGTATCGATGTGATAGCGGAAGGAAAAATACACTATCCTGACCAAGTAAAAATGATTCATGATTTAGGTGTGGCAGGAATTGTTGTAGGCGGTGCGATCACACGTCCAAAGGAAATCGCAGAGCGGTTTATTAGTGCTTTACATAAATAATAAATAGGTTATAGAAAGGAATGGAGTATGAATTTTAAGAAGTTTTCTCAGCTAGGGCAGGCCTTTATGCTGCCAATCTCAATTTTGCCTGTTGCTGGTCTCTTACTGGGAATTGGAGGCGCCTTATCAAATAGTAACGCTGTAGCACAATTTCCTGTATTGGATCAAGCGTGGTTGCAAGCTGTATTCACTATCATGAGTACCGCAGGTAGTGCGGTATTTGCGAATTTAGCGTTGATTTTTGCAATTGGTGTTGCTGTAGGTTTGGCAGATGCTGATAAGGGGACTGCTGGCCTATCTGCTGGTGTTGCATACTTGGTTTATACGGCTACTATTAGTGGATTTTTAACTCTTTTTGCAGATAAGGGAGCAAGCATTGATACTGGAGTTTTGGGCGCTTTAGCGATTGGTATCACTGTAGCAACTTTACACAATAAATACCGAAAAATTGAATTACCAGCCTTTCTTGGTTTCTTCGGAGGCTCGCGCTTTATTCCAATTATTTCATCATTTGCAGCAATTGCGATTGGCTCCGTTTTTTATATAATTTGGCCACCGATTCAGAATTTGTTAGTTGATTTTGGTAAGGCAATAGCAGAGATGGGAAGTTTTGGAACCTTCTTGTACGGTTTTGGATTACGTTTGACAGGTGCATTTGGCTTGCATCATACCATCTATCCAATGTTTTGGTATACTTCATTAGGTGGAAGTGAAGTGGTAGCAGGTGAGACAATCCAAGGTGCGCAAAATATTTTCTTTGCTCAATTAGCAGATGCGAACCATACAGGCTTATTTACCTATGGAACTCGATTTTTTGCTGGTCGATTTGCAACGATGATTTTTGGTCTACCAGCATCTTGTTTGGCTATGTATCACGCAATTCCTAAGGAAAATCGTAAGAAGGTTGGCAGTTTTTATTCAAGTAGTGCATTAACTTCCCTATTGACAGGAATTACTGAACCAATCGAGTTTTCTTTCTTGTTTGTTGCTCCATGGCTATATGTTGTTCATGCATTTTTAGATGGACTATCATTCTTAGTTGCGGATCTCCTGCAAATTCGTATTGGGAACTCATTTTCTGGTGGGCTTATTGATTACTTGATTTTTGGTGTTTTCCAAGGAAATGACAAAACCAATTGGATTTACGTGATTCCTGTTGGCTTGCTTTGGGCAGCAGTTTATTATCTAGTTTTCAAATTTTTAGTAACCAAATTTCACGTGCTAGTTCCTGGTATGGAAAGCAGTGATCAAGCATCGCATTCTGAAAAAGTTTTATCAAACGGTTCTAGTCTTCGTGATAATGCAATTGCTATCATCGATGCTCTTGGTGGAGCAGATAATATTGAGAATGTGACTGCCTGTGCGACTCGATTAAGAGTATCGCTCAGAAATAGTGGTCTTGTGGATAAGGGAGTTATTCAGTCGATAGGTGCAACGGCTGTTTTGGATGTAAAAGGCGGAATACAGGCTATTTTCGGAGGTAAGGCTATTCTGTATAGCCAAGAAATCAATCAAATTCTTGGTCTTGAAGAATAGAGTTAGATTTAAGCGAATTAAAAGCATTCAAACTGTACCTATCGGGTATTTTTGAATGCTTTTTGTCTTATTAAGAGTGTTGTGAAATAGAAAGATGGATAAATTATTCTCTAATAGTTTGCTTGAAAATATTCTCTTTTTTCTCCTTGTCAATAGCCAAAAAATAGGCGTAGATAATATCTAGCATGATGAGCAGGGGAATTTGTGGCGAAATACGGTTGCCATAATTAAGATGTCGTACAGAGGCAACGGGAATAATTTGGTCATAAGGTGCTTGTTGAAAAGATTTTGTCGTCAAGAGGGCGGTTGGTATTCCTTTTTGACTCGCAAGGAGCAAGTGTTCCATGACTTCCTCGGTTTGTCCAGACAAAGAAAGGCCGATAACCAGGCAGCTAGTATCCAAAATATTAGTTGTCCAGATGAGATTGTTTTTATCAGTAATTGCATCACAGACTACACCCAGTCGCATAAAGCGGGATTTGATTTCCATTGCAACCAAGCCAGAACTGCCGATTCCGTAAAAATAGACACGCTTGCTACTGTCAATCAGTTTGGCAATTTCTTCCAATTTTTCTTCATCAACGAGTTTATTGGTAGCAGTTAGGATTTCCTCATAGTCTATTAAGACTTTTTTTGTTAGGCTCCGCTGTAATTTTTCAAAATGTTTATCCAAGTATTGTTGGTTATTTTGAAAGGCAAAGACAAATTCTCGATAACCGGAAAATCCACATTTTTTGGCAAAACGGGTAAGAGCAGATGGAGAAATGTGGAGTTGCTGTACAGTGTTTTCTTGGCTAAGATCGGCGCTAGATGGATCTAACTGAGTAAAATAACTGGCAATCTGCTTTTCAAGTCTAGTCATCTGATCCAGATGAGACTCAATGATGGCAGTGATGTGTTTCGGTGTTTGTAACATTTTCCATTCCTCTGATAGCTTCTGAGGACATTATACCACTAAAACCCCCTCATTGATAGGTTTTATGATATAATGGAAACGTAAAAGGAATGTAAGATTATGTATATTGAAATGATTGATGAAACAGGGCAGGTTTCTGCTCGAATGCAGGAGCAGATTACGGAATTGCTCCAGTTTGCTGCCGAAAAAATTGGCAAGCAGAATAAGGAAATGGCTGTGACCTTTGTGGACAATAAGCGTGTCCATGAGGTTAACTTGGAGTACCGAGGAATTGACCGTCCGACAGACGTTGTCAGCCTAGAATATAAGCCAGAGTCGGAGATTGTTTTTGATGAGGAAGACTTACTGGACAATCCTGAATTGGCTGAAATGATGGAAGATTTCGATGCCTATATTGGTGAATTGTATATTTCTATCGATAAGGCGCGTGAGCAAGCTGAAGATTACGGACATAGCTACGAGCGCGAAATGGGCTTTTTAGCTGTACACGGTTTTCTGCATATCAATGGCTATGATCATTATACGCCAGAAGAAGAAGCAGAAATGTTTGGTTTACAAGAAGAAATTTTGACGGCCTATGGACTTACAAGAGAATAATTCAAAAAATCGCTGGAAAAACCGAGAATTGATTGCTAGTCTAGAATTTGCAGTAACAGGTTTGTTGACGGCTTTCAAGGAAGAACGCAATATGAAGAAGCACCTTGCTTCTGCTATCCTTGTTGTGCTTGCGGGACTTATTTTCCAAGTATCTGTGACAGAATGGCTCTTCCTCTTGCTTAGCATTAGTCTGGTTATCGCTTTTGAAATTGTGAATTCGGCTATTGAGAATGTGGTGGATTTGGCCTCAGACTATCATTTTTCTATGTTGGCAAAGAATGCAAAAGATATGGCAGCAGGGGCAGTCTTGTTTGTGTCAGGATTTGCCTTGTTGACAGGATTGATTATCTTTGTGCCGAAAATTTGGGACTTTATTTTTTAGAATATAAGGAGAATACATGACATTTAAGTCAGGTTTTGTGGCGATTTTAGGTCGTCCAAACGTTGGGAAATCAACCTTTCTCAACTATGTAATGGGGCAAAAAATTGCCATCATGAGCGATAAGGCTCAAACAACCCGTAACAAGATTATGGGGATTTATACAACAGAAGAAGAGCAGATTGTCTTCATTGACACACCAGGAATCCACAAGCCTAAGACGGCCTTGGGTGACTTTATGGTGGAATCTGCCTATAGCACCCTTCGTGAAGTGGACACGGTCCTCTTTATGGTGCCAGCCGATGAAAAACGAGGCAAGGGTGACGACATGATTATGGAACGCCTTAAACAGGCCAAGGTTCCAGTCATTTTAGTGGTTAATAAGATTGACAAGGTTCATCCAGACCAGCTTTTGGAACAGATTGATGATTTCCGTCAACAGATGGACTTCAAGGAAATTGTGCCAATTTCTGCTACCCAAGGGAACAATGTTAATCGTCTCATGGAAATTCTCAAGGAAAATCTGGATGAAGGTTTTCAATATTTCCCTGCGGACCAAATCACTGACCACCCAGAACGTTTCTTGGTATCTGAGATGATTCGGGAGAAGGTTCTACATCTGACTCGTGAGGAAATTCCGCACTCTGTTGCCGTTGTCATCGAGTCCATGAAACGTGATGAATTTACCGACAAGGTCCATATCCGAGCGACGATTATGGTTGAGCGTGATAGCCAGAAAGGCATCATCATCGGCAAGCAAGGAGCCATGCTCAAGAAAATTGGCTCCATGGCCCGTCGTGATATTGAATTGATGTTGGGCGACAAAGTCTTCCTCGAAACCTGGGTCAAAGTCAAGAAAAACTGGCGAGACAAAAAACTCGACCTCGCCGACTTTGGCTATAATGAGAAAGAGTATTAATAAGGTTTGGGGAACGTGATCGACGGTTCCCACATCATTCGACTATAATGATGTGGGAAACTAGTAAGTCGCCTAGGCAATTCTGCTGGGAATTGCCGTAAGTTGAGTAGCTTTTCAAAGCACTCAACTTTGGCGAGTTGAACCCTAGCTTGAAAACTAGAGAGCGAGGCAGCCTGGGGATAGGCTGTCTAAGTCAATCACTTAGAAATAGTTAGCAGAAAAGCCGAAAGGCTTTTACTGCGTTATGGAGAAATCTTTTTAGTAAACAAGAAAGGAAAGCCGATTAGGTGTTGGGATTGAACATGCCTAGGTCTCTTTGAGAAAAGCCAACCGTGACCTAGGTGCCGAAGCACCGTCGGTCAGGTTTCTATTTGCTTTGTAATTTTATTAGGAAGGACTAGTGTTAGCGTACTTGAAAAGGTAGTTTGTTGCACTATTTAAGGCTAGTGTCAACATCTCAGCACAGTGGTTGATTGGCAGATTTGTTCGTGTTCCACACTCCAAATCTGACCTATACTAAGGAAGCGAACCCTGTTCGCACTATTTCCAACCTCCAAAGGTTCCCCAAACCTTTGGAGCTGTGTGGGGGTGGGAGTAAAATAGTCCAGTGGACTATTTTAGCCCGAACTTAGATTTATGGATGTGAGGTAAGCTCTTCTAGGATTGTTCGAGTTCTTTCCCTCTCCCAAATAGATAGAGCTCCTTGTGTGCAAGTCACACAGCGTCGCTCTCCTTTTATCTTGTTATCATTATTTAGAAAGGAAAGCTGGTTAGGTGTTGTAATTGAACACGCCTACGACTCTTTGAAAAAAGATAACCATGACCTAGGTGTCGAAGCACCGTCGGTCAGGTTTCTATTTTTCTTTGAGTCGCTTAACGGCTTAGTATCTTAGTATGCCCGAATTGCCTGAGGTTGAGACGGTTCGTCGTGGTTTGAATCGGTTGGTCAGAGGAAAGGTCATCGAAAAGGTCGAGGTGACCTATGCTCCTATGATTAAGACTGGTGTGGATACGTTCTGTCAGGACTTGATTGGTCAGGAGATTTTAGATGTGGACCGTCGTGGCAAGTATCTTTTGATTTACCTGACAGACCATGTCCTCATTTCCCACTTGCGGATGGAAGGCAAGTATAATTTCTTTCCTGACCAGGTGCCTGCCAACAAGCATTTCCATGCCTTTTTTACTTTTACAGATGGCTCGATCTTGGTTTATCAGGATGTCCGAAAGTTTGGCACAATGGAACTGCTGGGCAAGGCAGATGTGGATGCCTACTTTCTCAGTCGAAAAATCGGTCCTGAGCCGACGGAGGAAGATTTTGACTTGGAAGCCTTTGCTGCTAAGTTGGCCAAGTCGAAAAAGCCCATTAAGTCGCATCTTTTGGACCAGTCTTTGGTGGCTGGTTTGGGCAATATCTATGTCGATGAGGTCTTGTTCAAGGCCCAAGTCCACCCTGCTCAAGCCAGTAATCAGCTATCGGCTGAGCAGGTGGCAGACCTCCGTCAAGCTACTATAGAAGTTCTTCAACTGGGTATCGAAAAAGGTGGCTCAACCATTCGGACCTATAAGAATGCCTTGGGCATGGACGGGACCATGCAGGATTATTTACAAGTTTATGGAAAGACAGGGCAGGCCTGTCCCCGTTGCCAGACAGAGATTGTCAAAATCCAGCTGGGCGGTCGTGGGACACATTTCTGTTCTCAGTGTCAGGTGAAACATGGCTAAAATTATTGGTTTAACAGGCGGTATCGCCTCTGGAAAATCAACGGTTACAGCTTTTTTGCGAGAACAGGGCTATCCAGTCATCGATGCGGATGCGGTCGTGCATGGGTTGCAGGTTAAAGGCGGTAAACTCTACCAGGTTTTGCTTGCCGAGTTTGGGGAAGCTATCCTGTCAGCTGATGGCAGTCTAGATAGGGCTAAGCTGGGACAGGCTGTCTTTGCGGATAGCAATCTGCGGGCTCGTTTATCTGTCTTGCAGGATAAGATTATCAGGCAGGAGCTGTTAGACAGAAGGGATGCTCTCAAGCAGACTGAGGATGTAATTTTCATGGATATTCCTTTGCTTTACGAGGCTGATTATAGCGGGGAAGTAAATGAAGTCTGGCTAGTTTATGTCGATAGAGCGCAGCAGTTGGAACGGCTCATGAAACGCAATGGCTTAGCTGTTCAAGATGCAGAAAATCGTCTGGCTGCTCAGCTTTCTTTAGAGGAAAAACGGTCGCAAGCCCAGGTGGTGATTGACAATAGCGGAGCGGTTGAGGCGACCTTAGCACAGGTTGCGCAACTTTTGGAGGAATTAAAGGATGGACGACGGTAGTAGTTATTGGAAGCAGAATTTGAAGGTGGCTTGGTTGGGAAATTTCCTAACAGGGACGAGTTTTACCTTGGTTATGCCTTTTATCTCGGTTTTTGTGGAAGAATTGGGGGTAGGCCCTGGACAGGTAGAATATTATGCGGGACTTGCGGTATCTGTTAATGCCCTTGCGGCAGCCTTGATGGCACCTATTTGGGGGAGTTTGGCAGACCGTTACGGTCGCAAGCCTATGATGGTGCGGGCTGCTTTTGCGATGATTTTTACTATGGGTGGCATGGCCTTTGTACCAAATGTTTTTTGGTTGCTTGCCTTACGTGTCCTAAATGGGGTATTTACAGGGTACATTCCCAATGCGACTGCCTTGATTGCCAGTCAGGTTCCAAAGGATAAGACGGGGTATGCTCTGGGGACCTTATCAACAGGTGCGGTAGCGGGTAATTTGATTGGTCCGACCCTAGGTGGTATCTTAGCAGAGATGTTTGGCGTACATACGGTATTTTTGCTGGTGGGACTTCTTTATGCTATCGTTGTGTTACTGACCGTTTTCTATATTCGAGAGGATTTTGTTCCAATCAAAAAAGGCGAAGAGATGTCGGTTAAAGAGGTATTTGAGCAGGTGAAAGATCGGCAGATGCTGGTTGGGCTTTTTGTGACTTCTATGATTATTATTGCAGCTGCTCAGGCTGTTGTTCCTATATTGACCCTCTACGTGCGGCATTTGGGACAGACAGATAATCTGTTATTTGTTGCTGGTTTTATCATTTCCTTGCCTGGTATGGCATCGCTAGTGACATCAGGTTATTTAGGGAAAATTGGTGATCGTATTGGCAATCATCGCCTTCTATTGATTGCTTTGACTTACAGTCTATTGATTAATGTTTTCTGTGTTTTTGCAGAAAATCCTTTCCAGCTTGGTTTGTTGCGATTCATGTATGGTTTTGGGACAGGAGCATTGTTGCCTTCGGTCAATTCTCTTTTGACCAAGTTGACTCCAAAAGAAGGGATTTCAAGGATATTTTCCTACAACCAACTCTTTAATAATCTAGGTTCTGTTGTTGGTCCCATGATGGGGTCTGCGGTGGCTGCTCACATGGGTTATGACTGGGTTTTCTATCTGTCGAGCGGACTTGTCCTCTTTAACCTTATCTGGTCTTTGACCAATTTTAGAAACTATTTGAAAGTAAGGGATGTTTAGTGAGAGTTAAAATCAATTTACAATGTTCAGAATGTGGTAGTAAGAACTACTTGACTAGCAAAAACGCCAAGACTCATCCAGATAAGATTGAAGTCCTTAAATACTGCCCAAAAGAGAGAAAAGTAACCCTCCACCTTGAAACTAAGTAGGTTTTATGGTATAATGTCATAAGTTATTGTAGAAAGTGAAAAAAATATGTATCAAGCATTATTAGCAATTCTGTTGATTTTATCTGTTATTTTGATTGTAGTGATTTTTATTCAACCGGCTAAAAACCAGTCTAGCAACGTCTTTGACTCTTCTAGTGGAGCCTTATTTGAACGTACAAAGGCCCGTGGTTTTGAAGCGGTGATGCAACGCATTACAGCTATTCTTGTTTTTCTTTGGATGCTGGATGCGCTGGCACTTGTTATCATTTCAAGTAAGTAGATAAATCAGACTGGGACTTGTTCTTGGTCTATTTTTTTAGTAAAGGTAAGATGAAAAACGAAATTATTAACTATATTAAAGAAGTTGGTCCTGTGACCATGGACCAGCTGGCAGATCAGTTTGGAGCCAGTTCTGCTAAGAGCTTCACAGACTTGGTCAAGCTGGTTTCTAGCATGGAAGGCAGTCGTCAACTTGTCTTTGACGATGCTGGTCGGATTACTCTTCCTGCTCCAAAAATCTCCAAGAACAAGGTGACCTTGCAGGGCATTTTCCGTGCCCACAAGTCAGGTTTTGGTTTTGTGACCATTGACGAGGAGGAAGATGATCTCTTTGTCAGTCGTGACGATGTTAATTTTGCCATCGAGGGCGACCGAGTGGAAGTGGCGATCAAGAAAGTGGCGGACAGGCTCAAGGGGACGGCTGCGGAAGCGGAAGTCATTGATATTTTAGAACATAGCCTGAAAACTGCGGTAGGCTTGATTGTTTTTGACGAAGACAAGCCTGAATATGCAGGTTACATCAAGTCTAAAAACCAGAAAATCGCTCAGAAGATTTACATCAAGAAATCACCTCTGGTATTGACCGGAACGGAAATCCTCAAAGTTGATATTGAAGCCTATCCAAACAAGAAACGGGACCACTTTGTTGCGATCATTCGGGACGTGGTGGGCCACAAGGACGATGTGGGCATCGATGTCTTGGAAGTTTTGGAATCCATGGACATCGTGTCGGAATTCCCTGATGAAGTCTTGGCGGAGGCTAATCGAGTGCCAGAAAGTCCGTCTGAGAAAGACTTTGAAGGCCGCTTGGATCTGCGAGATGAAATCATCTTCACTATCGACGGTGCGGATGCCAAGGACTTGGATGATGCGGTCCATATCAAGCAGCTCAAGAACGGCAATCTGGAGCTGGGTGTCCATATCGCTGATGTCAGCTATTATGTGACCGAAGGTTCTGCCTTGGACCAGGAAGCTGTCAAGCGTGGGACTTCTGTCTATGTGACCGACCGTGTGGTGCCAATGCTACCAGAACGCCTGTCAAATGGTATCTGTTCCCTTAATCCAAATGTAGATCGCCTGACCCAGTCGGCTATTATGGAAATTGACCGCAAGGGCAAGGTGGTCAAGCACTGGATTGGCCAGACGGTCATCAAAACCACCTTCCGCATGACCTATTCCGATGTCAATGACATGATTGCGGGTAATCAGGAAAAGTTGGATAAATACAAGGCAATCGTGCCGAGTGTGGACCTCATGGTCAAACTCCATGAAACCTTGGAAACCATGCGGTACAAGCGTGGGGCTCTGAACTTTGACACGACAGAAGCCAAAATCATCGTCAACAAGGATGGTCTGCCAGTCGATATTCAACTGCGCCAGCGAGGCATTGCCGAGCGGATGATTGAGTCCTTCATGTTGGCTGCCAACGAGTGCGTTGCTGAGCATTTTGCCAAGTTGGACCTGCCTTTCATCTATCGGATCCACGAGGAGCCTAAGTCGGACAAGTTGCAGAAGTTCATCGACTATGCGACCAGTTTCGGTCTGACGGTCTATGGTACGGCCAGCTCTATCAGCCAGGATGCCCTTCAGGATCTCATGGAGCGGGTCAAGGATGAACCCTATGCGGATGTTCTCAACATGATGTTGCTTCGCTCCATGCAGCAGGCGCGTTACTCAGAGTACAACCACGGCCACTACGGACTGGGTGCGGAGTTTTACACCCACTTCACCAGTCCTATCCGCCGCTATCCTGACCTGCTGGTACACCGTATGGTGCGGGAATATGGTCACAATCCTGCGGAAAAAGCAGAGCATTTTGAGCAGGTCATTCCTGAGCTTGCCAAGTCTTCGTCCAGTCTAGAACGCCGTGCTATTGAGGCAGAGCGGGAAGTCGAAGCCATGAAGAAGGCAGAGTTCATGCAAGAATTTGTTGGGCAAGAGTTTGATAGTGTCGTGTCTAGCGTAGTCAAGTTTGGGCTTTTTGTTGAGTTACCAAACACCGTTGAAGGCCTGATCCATGTCACCAACCTCAACGAATACTACCAGTTCCACGAGCGGACTCTGACCTTGCAGGGTGAGAAATCTGGTCGTGTCTTCCGTGTCGGTCAGCCAATCCGTATCAAGCTAACGCGGGCGGACAAGATGACAGGGGAAATCGATTTTGCCCACGTGCCGTCCGAGTTGGATATTGTCGAAAAAGCTTTGAAAGCCAAGCGGAGAACGGCTAGTCACTCCAACCGCGATCGTGATGATCGGTCAGGGCGAGGACGGGGCAAGCACCACAAACAAGAAGCTACTGGTCGCGACAGCGGACGTCACAAGTCTGGGAAAGACCACAAGTCAAAAAGCGGCAAAAAAGACAAGAAAAAGAAACCATTTTACAAAGAAATGGCTAAAAAGAACAAGAAGAAAAGGAGATAGGCATGGCCAAGGGTGAGGGCAATGTGATTGCGCAGAATAAAAAAGCCCGCCACGACTATACCATTGTCGATACAGTGGAGGCGGGGATGGTCCTGACGGGGACGGAGATTAAGTCTATTCGTGCGGGGCGGATCAACCTCAAGGACGGCTTTGCCCAGATTAAGCAGGGCGAGGCTTGGTTGGTCAATGTCCATATCGCTCCCTATGATGAGGGCAATATCTGGAACCAGGAGCCAACGCGGACCCGCAAACTTCTCTTGCGGAAGAAGCAAATCGAGTCCTTGGGCAATGAGGTCAAGGGAACAGGGATGACCCTGGTGCCCCTCAAAGTCTATATCAAAGACGGCTTTGCCAAGGTCCTGATAGGGCTTGCCAAAGGGAAGCACGACTACGACAAGCGAGAGTCAATTAAACGCCGTGAGCAAGACCGCGATATTAAGCGGACCATGAAGGCGATTAATGCGAGATGAGTTTGGTGTGTTAGTATCCAATCCATTGAATAATAGAGCCAGAATGAACTACTGTATTTGTTTTTTTTATATAGTAGGAAGTCTATAATTCTATTTATTTTTTAGCATTAAAAAGTATAACTTTTTAAATTTTTGCAGTTTAATTCCCAATTTTCTAATAGTCAAATAGTTATAAAATTGGTACTTTATTTCCCATTCTAGGTGACTTTTATCAGTGATGAAAATTTTTTTTAACAACAATCCTCTTTTGATTATTATATAGTTTTCTCTTTCTTCAAATTTGGCAAATTTACATTCAAGAAGGAAGGTATAAAAAATATACATAATTATTTCGGTTGCAAATGAAATGATAGAAAAATGCAATTGTACGATTGTATAGATAAAAATAAGAGGGACTAACGAGCAAACTACTTCATATACTGGGAATTTTAAAAGTTTTTTTATTGGGAGGTCTTCTATATCGAAAGTTGGCAAGATATTTAATAAATCATTAGAAAAATTATTTATAGACTGGTGGGGGAATAAAGTATTAATTTTATTTTTTGAATCAGATTTAACGTTAAAGATACCAGCATGTAAGGAACAAATCTTAAAAACTGCTTGTCCTAAAGACTGCTTTAGGACAAGATAGCTAATATCTATTTTATTTATTTCTATAAGATTTTTTTGAAATATCCCGTTTGAAATGATTAATGAATGTTCAGTATTATAAACTTTAAAATTGATATAGTCCCATATTTGTTTGGCAATACTAGTCAGTGATAGTATTATAATTAATATAAAAAAGGAGACATATAGTGGGTTAGAATAATAAAAAATAAATAAATATTTATCAAAATGGATATCTAAGTATTGAAGAATTTCAGAAATAGTCCAATAAATTGTATAAATGTAAAGATAGTTTGAGCTAATAAAAGCAGAAAGAACAATTTTATAAATTGGTAAAGGAATTACTGGGTATAAATTGTCAACATTTGGTTCATTGTTGCTGTTTTCTTCATCAGTAATTAGAAGTTTATTGGACAAATAATTTTTTTCTTCGTTATTCAAAATGGGGAGAGTAATTGATTTATTATCACCGGTATCAGGGAAAAAAATTTGAACCTGATAAATTTGAAAAAATCTAAAAAGAAGATTCTGGTGAAATTCATAACCAAGTATCTTGGAGTATCTTACTTTATATATTTTCTTGAGAAAGATTCCTTTTTTTACTATTAAATAATTTGTGGTGAACTCAAAATTAAAATAGTTCGAATAGTAGATGATTCTGTAAATCAAAAATGAAGCACTTATTATAGTTGAAAAAATAAAAAATTTAGTGGCTAGTTCGTTGTTAAAAAATAGCAAAAAGCTGTAATTAGCTATCATCGCTTTTGTGAAATCATATATGTATTTAAGTAGTAGTAATATTTTTTTCATTAAGACAGGTTTTCTATATGCTGTACAATGGCCTGTAAATCGCCATGAGCGATTCCTTTAATTTCAAATTCAGAATCTAAAGTTTTCAAAGCAATATTATAACAATCTAGTTTACTGGAGAGGAAATTTTCTTTTATTTCAAAACTGTATACTTTGGATAGGAGTACCACTTTTTCTATTTTTAATATAGTTCCGTAAGAACAGATTATTTTATTTTTTTCAACAGTAATATACCAAGTTTTATTGAGGAAAAATTCTCTTATTAGATTTATGCAAGAAATTGAGCAAATAAACACTAAAACATAATGATACCATGTGATATTCCAAAATATAGACACTGCAAGCGAGACAAAAATGGATAGCATAGTATAAAATATACTCAATAAAAATTCGTGGTACAAATAATTGTTTGAATGAGAAATGATTTTTTTCTCCATAGCCGATAATCAGTCCTTATAATATCTAAAAGTTAAAATAAAACTCCATATTTTATGGAGTTTTATTTTAATGACATTGCATGAATAAAATTAGACAATGTCGTTATTTAATTCCTAAAATCTGTTTAATTTTAGAAAGAATCCATTCAAAGTACATCCCAATATCTAGCCATTTCTGGACAGTTTTCCAGTTATTTTTAGCCCAATAGTAGGCTGCTTTTAATACTTTAAACAACCAATTTAATAATGCTTTCATAATATTTCTCCTCCTTCTGTGGGGGTTACCCACAGTTTGATTATAAAACAAAGAAAAAAGATTGTCAACAAAAATCGTATCATTTATCTATTTGTTTGCTAAATGTTCGTTTTTTAATGTTACTGGCTTCTATTTTTTGAAAAAAGTTGAGAGTGGTTCGTTTTTTTGATAAAATGGACTGTATTACATGAAGGGAGAATAAATTTGGTTTCACTATTTTTATTTTACATGAAGCGAGACTTAAAATCCTTTAAAACAGCGATTGTCTCAGCAGTCTATTTTTTCATCACTTATCTTTTCATTAGATACGGAGATAGTGTTGGAAGAATTTTTGATAATTCGGATGGTTTCGCAATTTTGAAAGTTATGTATGCCGTTTTTGCTTTTGTCGGCTTTCTATTTGGAGCATCACTGTTTTCTAATATTATTTCTCAAGGGATTTCATCGAGGGATTTTAGATTTATTTTACCTTATAAATCTCGACGGGTACTTTATTTTTCAAAGTTTTTAATGTCGTTTGTCTTTTTCCTCTTACAAATTTTGATTGCAACGATAGTTGTGCTTGTGTTCCGAGAAGATGCCGTTTTTTCTTCCCAACAGTTTTGTAATATTAGTATTTTTTATTTTTATATGCTTTCGATTATCACATTTATTTCCACGATTAGTAAAAATGATCGAACAGCTATGCTATTAAATATCATTATTAGTATTATTTACCCTGCTATTTTTCTTTTTTCTAACTTTGTCAATCATGATTTTTTGGAACTGTTGTTGTGGATCACTCCCTATCATTATATTGAAAAAACATGGGAAGTTCTATTTTTAATGCTCTTGTCAGTTGTTTTTTTAGGTATAGGGGTTTCAGTTTTTGAGAAGAAGGAGATATAAGATGATTGAAGTGAAAGACATTTCCAAATCATTTAAGGAAAACATGGTTTTGGACAGCATAACTATGACTGCATCAGATGGAGAAATCACATCTATCATTGGTAGTAATGGAGCAGGGAAGTCCACTTTAATAGCAATTATAATGGGTTATTATTTTTCAGATAGAGGAACAGTTCAGTCTGGAAATGTCTCAGTGATGCCAGATGCAAACGCTATGTTTGAGGATGTTACAGGTCTTGAATTTTTAAACTTTATATCAGACTTGAAAAACGTTCCTAGGGAAGAAGCTGTAAAATATGCTGAAATACTAGGAATCAAAGATGATTTACAAAAGAAGATCCAAGGCTATTCATTTGGAATGAGAAAGAAGATTAGCTTCATACAAGCTGCTATCGGAAATTTCCAAAACTATATTTTTGATGAGCCAACATCAGGAGTAGATGGTCCATCTGCTCAAAAGATGTTAGAGATTATTCTGACATTGAAAAAGAATGGTGCGGCAATCTTACTAACATCGCACAATTTAGAAGAATTAGAGAGAGTTTCTGATTATATTTATGTATTGGAAGATGGCAAGATTACAAGAGAAGGAACTGTTATAGACATTACTTCTAGAACGTGTTTGACAGAGAAAGATTCTTGGATAGAGTATATCCTTAGGGTTAGAAACATTGATCTTTTACAATCGAAGTTGACCGAGTATTTTCCAGAGCAAATTGATTCAGAAACTCTTTTGATTAAACTTTCAAAAGGCGACACGATTTATTCTGTTTTTCAAACATTACAAGAAGTATCAGAGTACATTGACGAGTTTTACCTCTATAGAAGGTCATTGAGAGATATTATCTATGGGCAATGAGCCCAAACGTTCGAAGGCTATCAATGGTCGCTAGGACTGGGAGAAATCCTGGTCCTTTTTTTTATAGGAAAACAAATACCCCAGACAGTTTCGAGACTATCTGGGGTTTTCTTTTGTATTATACTCAATGAAAATCAATATCAGGTTAGGCGACGCAGATGCAGGTAGAACTGAAGTTCATCAAATCAAGTCAACAACGGCTGAGTTTGATTTTCGAAGAATATTAATCCACCGTCACCATTGCTTTAATCGTTTTACGGTTGGCCATGTCTTTGTAGGCTTGGTCGATATTGTCCAGGCTGTAAGTTTGGGTGAAAACTCGACCTGGGTTGATGTCGCCTTTGAGAACAGCATCGAGCAAAATTTCCTTATCATAGGTTGTGACAGAAGCAGAGCCGCCACCGATAATGATATTTTGAGCAAAGGTTGAGCCAAGGGCGTGGTTATTGTAATGAGGTACACCGACAAAACCGATGCGACCGCCATTGTGAAGAACACCGAGGGCTTGGTCAATAGAAGCTTCTGTTCCGACACATTCGAGGGCAGCATCAGCGCCACCGCCAAGAATTTCACGGACTTTGGCGATACCTTCCTCGCCCCGTTCTGCTACGATGGCAGTAGCCCCTGATTCCAAAGCCATCTGCTGGCGATCTGCGTGGCGACTCATCATGATAATCTGAGAAGCTCCGCGCATTTTTGCAGCAATGACGGCACATTGACCCACTGCACCATCACCGATGACAACAACCTTGTCACCAGGTTTGA
Organism: Streptococcus sp. 2018110; assembly: GCF_019754115.1. Classification (NCBI taxonomy): domain Bacteria; kingdom Bacillati; phylum Bacillota; class Bacilli; order Lactobacillales; family Streptococcaceae; genus Streptococcus; species Streptococcus sp. 2018110. Next base: position 73,063 of record NZ_JAIJZO010000008.1, read on the forward strand.
CATCTGCAACACGCGCAGCATGGTAGCCAGTTGGCATAACATCTGCTAGTGTCAAAAGGGATTTAATCATGCCTTCCGAGTAGTCGCTTGGCTGACCAGGAATTTTGATCAAGGCCCAGTTGCCGTAGTGGAAACGAATGTATTGAGACTGGTAGTTATTGCCCCAGTTGGTGTAGCCTGGATGGTTGTCACAAGTACCGTCAAAGCCAGCACGGCAGGCATCACAGTGTCCGCAACCATGTGTAAATGGAACGATGACAAAGTCACCAGGAACAAGTGTTGTAATGTCTTCGCCTACCTCTTCAACGATACCGATAGCTTCATGACCAGAGTTTGTGTCACCGTGGTCATGGTGAATATCTTCACCGTAGCCCCAAAGGTCTGACCCACAGACACAGGCCCGAACGACCTTGATAATGACATCATCCTTTGCTTGAAGGCTTGGTTTTTCGATTTCTGCAACGGTCATCTTACCGGCTTTTTCATAAATAGCTGCTTTCATATTCATCACACATTTACTTGTCAGTAAATATCCTTTCTGATTGATATGGAATATTATACACCTTGGAGTTCACTCCAAGTCAAGGAAAAAATGAGTTTGAATTCATATTTCCTTTGTGATAGACTAAGTGTATTGGAAAGAAAAGGAGAGATAATGACGGTTTTAGTTCCTTACAAACGCATGCCCATTTGGAATCAGAATACGGTTCCCCAGCATTTTTTGACCAAGCACAATACCAAGGTGGGGACTTGGGCCAAAATCAAGGTCTTGAGAGGCCAGCTCAAATTTGAGCCGATTTCAGATGATAATGAGATTTTGGGAGAATATGTCTATGGTCCGACAGACGATATTCCTTTTGTGGAGCCACAGGCTTGGCATCGAGTGACCTTATTGACAGAGGATACGGAGTTTTTCTTGGAATTTTTCTGTCAGCCAGAGGATTATTTTGCCAAAAAGTATGATTATACTCGGACGCATTCGGAAGTCTTGGAGGCCTTGAAAATCATTGAGCCCTGCAAGGTTTTGGACCTGGGCTGTGGTCATGGTCGCAATAGTCTCTATCTAGCCCAGCAGGGGTTTGAGGTGACGGCGGTTGATAAGGATGTGCCAAGTATTCGGACACTCTTGCAGGTCAAGGAAGTGGAGGACTTGGACTTGCAGGCTGGAACCTATGACATCAATTCAGCCAGTCTGGAGCAGGACTACGACTGGATTATCTCAACAGTGGTCTTTATGTTCTTGGAGCGGGATCGGGTGCCAGCCATTATCCGCAATATGCAGGAGCAAACACGACCTGGTGGCTATAACTTGATTGTGGCGGCTATGGATACGGAAGATGCGCCCTGTCCTATGAATTTCTCCTTTACTTTTGGAGCAGGTGAGTTGAAGGAATACTACCGTGACTGGGAACTGGTCAAGTACAATGAAGATTTTGGTCAACTCCATAAGCGGGATGAAAATGGCAATTTCCTTAAGATGCGGTTTGCGACCATGTTAGCTAGAAAAAATGTGTAAAATATATCTGAAAGCACTTGCAAGGCAAGTGTTTTTGCGTTACAATGTAGGTGCAAATGGGTAAATCATATTATACTCAACGAAAATCACCTTCTGTTTGGGTCGGAGACTTGTGTAAAATAGTCTCTGGATTCCTATCTTTGGAAGGAGCCTACTTCTGATTTTCACAGAGTATCAGGAAAGGAGAAGTCTATGAAAAAGACTTTTGTTCGTATAGCCACATTTCTAATGTTGGTTTGCCTATTCCCTGCTCAACTTGTTCAAGCCTGTTCAGGCTTTATCATTGGGAAAGGGTTGACAACGGATGGTTCTATCCTTTATGGTAGAACGGAAGATTATCCCTATCCACCAGATAATGGAGCGCACAATAAAAATTATATTGTGGTTCCAGCAGCAACCTATGCTGAGGGAGATATGTTGGTGGATGAAACATTTGGTTTTACAGCACCACACTTGGCAAATGAGTTCAAGTACACCTCTACGCCTGATGCGGCGCGTGGGGATGGTTCAAATGGTAATTATGGGGCGCACGGTTTTAACGAAAAAGGCGTATCCATGACTGCTACTGTAACAGCTATTCCAAATGCTAAAGTCTTGGCAGTTGATCCTCTAGTTGAAGCTGGAGGGCTGGGAGAACCAATTTTGATTGATTATGTTCTTCCTAGGGTCACTAGTGCGCGTGAAGGTGTTGAGCTGATTGCAAAGACAATCGATGAAAAAGGCTCAGCAGAAGGGAATATTGTTATTATTGCTGACAAAAATGAAGTTTGGTACATGGAAATTTTGTCAGGACACCAATACGTAGCCATCAAGTTCCCTGAAGATAAGTATGCAATTTTTGCAAATACTTACTATCTAGGTCATGTTGATTTTACCGATACAGAAAATGTGATTGCTTCTGCAAAGGTTGAAGAAGTAGCCAAACAAGCGGATAATTATGTGACAGTCGACGGGCAGTTCCATATCGCTAAATCATACGGCCCTGCAACTTATGCTGAAGCAGACCGTTCCCGTGTGTATGCAGGTATTAAATTGATGGATCCAGCATCGCCTGTAACCTATGAAGATGCTGTTTATGATTTGCTACGTCAGCCAACAGATTCAAGTCGTCGCTTTAGTTTACAAGATACCTTTGCCTTACAACGTAACCGTTTTGAACATCTTCCAGAATTTCGTCCAGACGATGAAGCAGGCAAGGTAAAACAAGGGGATAATGGTGCGAATGACCAAGCGGCAGATGCGACTTATAAATACGCTCTTGGTAATGAAAACGTCATCGATGCCCATGTTTATCAGATTAATAGTAGCTTGCCATCAGCCTTCGGTGGCACAGTATGGTTGGGCTTGGCTCAGACAAGGAATACACCGTATGTTCCATTTTATGGTATTGTGACTGATACTTATGAAGCCTTTAAAAATCGCTCAGCTTCTTATGACACGAATTCATGGTACTGGACGGTACAAAATATTGATAAGATGGCCATCTCACACCCAGAGTTATTTGGTACATCGATTCAAGAAAAATGGATTGCCCTTGAAAATGAATGGATTGCTGTACAGGCAGCTCTTGATGCTCAATATGCTGGACTTTCAGAAGATGCAGCTGTAGCCTTGGCTCCAACTGTAACAGAGGCAACCTTGGCTCGTTCAGCAGAGATTTTTGCCCAACTAAAAGCTGTTGAAGCTGAAATGATGGCAAAAATTGAAGCGGCAACAAGTCCGTCATCCAGCAGCACCGACTCATCAAGTAGTACTGAACCATCCACTAGCACCGAACCATCATCAAGTAGTACTGAACCATCCACCAGCACTGAGCCATCATCAAGTGGTACCGAAACTTCAACCAGTACTTCAAGCAGTACAAGTCAGTCTACAAGTGCTTCTGACACAGGAGGAGCTACGGATACTTCCTCATCAAGCGGAACAGTAGTATCTTCTGATAAGAAAGTAACACCTACCAATAAAAAAGGTAAATCAAGTCTTCCTAGTACAGGTGAGCAAGTCAGCCTCTTGTTGGTGGCGTTAGGTGTTGCAGGAATTTTAACAGCAATTTTTCTTCATCGGAAAAAATCCAGTAAAGAATAAATGAATATGTAAAAGTAGGTTGGATTGATTTCAATCTACTTTTTTGAAACAACTTTGTTTACAAATGTAGTCGTTTTATGTATAATGTGATTACAAACGTAGTCAAAGGAGAAGGATATGAAACAAGCAAGCTATCCCATTCAAGGCATGACCTGCGCCTCTTGTGCTCTGACGGTTGAAAAAGCTGTTGGTAAATTAGCAGGGGTAGAAGAGGCTAGTGTCAACCTAGCGACTGAAAAATTGAGTGTTAGCTATGATGAAAAGCTTTTGGGACTAGAGGATATTCGTCAGGCAGTTGAAAAGGCGGGCTATCAGCTGGTCGATAACTTGGTGACCGAGTCTTATGACATTTCAGGCATGACCTGCGCTTCCTGTGCTCTGACGGTTGAAAAAGCTTTGGGCAAACTAGAGGGCGTAGAAGAAGTCTCTGTCAATCTGGCGACAGAAAAGGTGACCATCCGTTATAGCCGCGATAGGCAAAATCCAGCTAGTCTTGAAAAAGCAGTTGAGCAAGCAGGCTATCAACTGATTAGACCAGAAGAAGTGGAAGAGACGGTGGATAAGGGACCAAGCAAGGAAGACAGTCTTTGGAAACGATTTGTCTGGTCAGCAGTCTTTACTCTTCCACTGCTCTATATTGCTATGGGGCCAATGTTGCCTTGGGGCGGTCTTCCATTACCAGCCTTGCTCCATCAACCGCTAGTCTATGCGGTCAGCCAAGTCATCTTGCTCATCCCTGTCCTTTATATGGGACGCAGTTTTTTCCAAAAAGGCTTTAAAACTCTCTTGCAAGGCCATCCCAATATGGATTCCTTGATTGCTGTCGGGACTGGAGCAGCCTTGGTTCAAGGTCTTTTGATGATTGCTTTTCTTCTGATGGGGAAAGAAGTAGCCATGCACGGTCACCATCCAGAACTGTATTTTGAATCAGCCGCCGTTATCTTGACCTTGATTACCCTGGGAAAATATTTTGAAGCTAGAGCCAAAGGTCAGACTTCTGAGGCCATTAAGAAATTGATGGATCTGGCTCCCAAGACGGCCCAGGTCTTGCGAAATGGGCAGGAAATGCAAGTGCCGATTGAAGAAGTGGTGGTCGGTGACCAGGTCATTGTTCGCCCAGGTCAGCAAATTCCTGTTGACGGTCAAGTTCTAGAAGGTCAGACACGTGTGGATGAGTCTATGCTGACGGGTGAGAGCCTACCAGTGAAGAAGGCACTAGGCGACAATGTTTTTGGCGGCACCCTTAATCAGCAAGGCGCCATTACCATGCAGGCTACCAAGGTTGGTCGTGATACGACTCTGGCTCAGATTATTCGCTTGGTAGAAGAGGCTCAAGGGTCTAAGGCACCCATTGCCAAATTGGCTGACCAAGTATCTGCCGTCTTTGTGCCAGTTGTCATGGGCTTGGCTTTCTTGTCGGGGCTGGCCTGGTATTTCTTGGGTCAAGAATCCTGGATTTTTTCACTAAGTATTATCATCGCCGTCTTGGTCATCGCCTGCCCTTGTGCTCTGGGTCTAGCAACTCCGACAGCTATCATGGTTGGGACTGGAAAAGGGGCAGAAAATGGTCTTTTGTTCAAGTCTGGTCAAGCTATTGAAACCCTACAAGGTGTGAACACCATTGTCTTCGACAAGACAGGGACTATTACAGAGGGCAAACCCCAGGTGACAGACATTCATCTCTTGTCTACTAAAAATCGTGAGCAGGTCCTCCAGCTGGCAGCAAGTAGTGAGCAATTTTCCGAGCATCCTCTGGCTCAGGCTCTCCTGCAAGCTGCACAGACAGAAAAGATTGATCTCTTGCCTGCCACTGATTTTCAGGCTCTTTCTGGCCGTGGTCTTTCGGTGACAATAGCAGAGCAGACCATCTATCTGGGAAATGAACGGTTGATGCGGGAACAGGGAATTAATGTTTCCCAAGGACGTGCAGTTGCGGAGGCATTTGCCCATCAAGCCAAGACGCCTGTTTTCCTAGCCAGCCAGCAAGAATTACTAGCAGTCATTGCCATTGCTGATAAAGTAAAAGAGACCAGCCGTCAGGCTGTCCAGGTTCTGCAAGCCATGGGATTAGAAGTGGTCATGCTGACAGGGGACAATGAAAAAACTGCCCAAGCCATTGCCAAGGAAGTCGGTATCGAGCAGGTGGTCAGTCAGGTCTTACCAGATGACAAGGCCAACCAAGTCAAGCTCTTACAAGAACAGGGCAAGACAGTCGCTATGGTGGGGGATGGCATCAACGATGCCCCAGCTCTAGCTCAAGCCCATGTGGGTCTGGCCATTGGTTCTGGGACTGATATTGCCATTGAGTCTGCCGATATTGTTCTCATGCATAGTGACATTTTGGATGTGGTCAAGGCTGTTAAACTCAGTCAGGCAACCATGCAGACCATCAAACAAAATCTCTTCTGGGCCTTTGCTTATAATGTGATTGGTATTCCAATCGCCATGGGTCTATTACATGTATTTGGTGGTCCTCTGCTCAATCCTATGTTTGCAGGTGCAGCCATGGCCCTTAGCTCAGTGTCCGTCGTCTTGAACGCTCTGCGATTAAAAACATATAAACTATAGCTAAAATACCAGTCAAAAAACTGGTATTTTTGTTCCTAAACGCTTACAATAGATATATTAAGTGCAAGGGAGATGTTTATGACAACCTTTATTGGAAAACCAGTGACCTTGGTAGGTCCACGATTGCAAGTGGGAGATACTGCCCCTGATTTTGTCCTCATGGCCAATGACTTGAGCCTGAAAAGCCTGAAAGACTTTGGCAAGCAGACCAAGGTGATCAGTGTGGTGCCTTCTATTGACACAGGGATTTGCGATACCCAGACTCGTCGCTTCAATCAGGAACTGGCTGACCGTGACAATACGGTTGTTATTACGGTTTCAGCAGATCTGCCTTTTGCCCAAAAACGCTGGTGTGGGGCTGCAGGTTTGGAGGATGCCATCACCCTATCTGATTACTATGACCATGCCTTTGGTAAATCCTACGGTGTGCTCATGCGAGAGTGGAATTTGCTGGCGCGTGCGGTCTTTGTCCTTAATGCCGACAATGAAATCACCTATGTGGAATACCTGGACAATGTCAACGAACATCCAGATTATGAAGCGGCTTTAGAGGCTGTTAAATAAAAAAATATATAACGGTGTCTGAGCAGGCATCGTTTTTTGATTTTCATATTGACTTATAGTGAACTACAAGTGTTATAATGGCATACAGGAGGTATAGACCATGGACAAACTCGGATACACGATTGCGGAAGTCAGTCAAAGATACCAGATCAATAGTAATACTCTACGTTATTATGAACGAATTGGCTTATTGCCAGATGTTCCAAGAGCCAGCAATGGACATCGCTATTTTACAAAGGAAATCCTGGCTTGGCTGGAGATGATTATCTGTCTGCGTCACTCAGGTGTCAGTATTGAAACGCTGACAGAGTATGCTTCCTTGTTGAAGCAGGGCAATAGCACCGTCAAGGAACGGGAAAACTTGTTGCGGGAGCAGTTGACGACTCTCTATCAAAAGCAGGCCAACCTCCAACGCTCCATTGACCGCTTGGAGAAAAAAATAGCTTTATATGAATCAGGTGAGATTGAACAAGACCTTTCCTACTTTGAAGACTATGCGATTTTATCCGATGAAAAGGATAGTTGGAAGGAGATAGATGTATGAAAATAGATGTATTTGCCCATGTATTGTTGCCCCAGTTTTATCAGAAAATGTTGGTCCTTAATCCAGCCTTGCCTCAAAAAATGCCTTTTTTACAGAATCCTATCCTACAAGATATGGAAAAAAGGCAGGCTCTGCAAGATTCAGCTGTCAAACAGATTATTTCATTTGTCAATGTCAATCCAGAAGATTATCTGGAAGCAGAGCCAGCCTTGGCTTTGGTTCAAGAAGCCAATCAAGAACTCTTGGAAACTGTTCAGGCCTATCCAAATCAATTTTTTGCTGGTGTGGGCATGCTGGTCCTGAACAATATTGAGGGAAGTCTGGAAATTTTGGAAGACTTTGTCGCTAAAAATCCTGAAATTGCTGGAATCCAGCTATTTTCAAGACATCTTGGTCTGTCCATTGCAGACCCGTCATTTAGACCAATCTTTGCCAAATGTGAGGAGTTGAATATTCCAATCTGGTTGCACCCTGTATTTGATAATCGCAAACCAGATAACAACATTGTTTTTTCATGGGAATACGAGCAGAGTCAGGCTATGCTGCAATTGGTTCAGGCTGGTATCTTCCAAGATTTTCCTAATCTGAAAATCATTGTTCACCATGCAGGAGCCTTGGCACCGTTTTTTAGCGGACGAATTCAGTACATTTTACCAGAAAAACAGGTGGAGGACTTCCGCAAATTCTATGTGGACACCGCCATCTTAGGCAATCCAAAGGCTTTAGAATTGACCCTTGACTATTTCGGATTGGACCGTGTTCTCTTTGGAACCGATGCGCCTCTTGGGATTGCGCCTGCAGGGGCTACGCTGGTCATCTCAGAAGCTATTGACTCCTTGCACTTATCTCAAGAGGACAAGCAAGCCATTTACTCTGAAAATATCAAACTATTACTGAAGGAGACAAAATAGATGAGTAAGCCAGTTGTTCATTTATTTCATCTAGGAGTTGATGAGAAAAATCGTGATAGCTTTTACCAAGTGGGTATGGAAAATTTCCAGACCTCCTATGAAGAGGAAGCTGGCACTCTTGCCATGTACGCCAGTTCTTTAAAGGGAAATCCGTTGGAGTACAAAATTTTTGAGGTCTATGCAGATGAGGTGGCCTACCAAAGTCATCGGACTTCTCTGCACTACCAATCCTATGTAGAGCAGGTGGGATCCAAACTCACCAAGCGGGAGGTCTATGAAGTAGAAGCCTTGTTTTTGGAAGAAAAGTTGCCGTCTGGAGTGTGGCTAGGACCAGAACACCATTTCCTAAAATTTGCTCAGGTTCAAGTGAGAGAGGGAAGCCAGGAAGCCTTTGAAAATAGTGTCCTAATAAACATGCAAACTTCTATAAAAGAAGAATCAGGTGTTTTAGCAATGTATGCCGCAAAGGACAGCCAGCAATCAAATCGTTATTATTTCTACGAAGTGTATGCGAGTGCGAAAGCCTACGAAGACCACCGTTTGACTCCGCATTTTCAACGCTATATTTCAGAAACGCAGGATTTGGTGGAAGAAAAAAACTTACAGGACTTGGAAAACAGTATCGCAATCTCGAAAGGGCAGTTGGCTTTTTCTAGCTAATTTGTATCCCCTAACTTTCTGTGCTATACTGTTGAAATGAAAAAATTTTAACAGGAGATTCTATGCCCTTTATCAAGCATAAAAAGGTCGAGTTGACCGAATTATTTTATGATTTAGTTTATGTCTATACTATCAGTCAGCTGACGTCGATAATCCACCATGCCCATCAGGGAGTTGTCAGTCTTCAGTCCTTTTTTAACTTCTCAGTTGGCCTGATTATTTTTGTTAATTCCTGGATGGTGCAGACAGTCTTTACAAATCGTTTTGGAAGTAACAGCTTGAGAAATATCATTTTTATGTTTTTACAGATGATTTGTCTTTTGGTGGCATCAAGTGCAGTTGCAGGAGAGTGGCAGAATCGTTTTGTATGGATTTTTCTACCCATGGCCATTATTTCCTTGCTGCTTCTGGTTCAGTACATTTTAGAATATTTCCAGACTTCAAACGATGCGGATCGGAGTCTGATGAAGCAGTTTTTCTATATCCTCGGTTTGCGGTCTGTCATGCTCTCCCTTTCCTTATTTTTCCCTTATGAGATAGGTATGTGGATTGCCTTGGTTGGTATTCTCTCGACCTGGTTGCTACCTGGATTGCTCAGCGATCCCAACCGTGGCTTTGTTTCGGCTGACTTGAATCCAGTAAATTTTCCACACTTGATGGAGCGCTTGTCGCTCTTAGTGATTATTACCTTGGGTGAGTCCTTGATTGGAATCTCAGAGCATTTTAGTCCAGAGAATTTTTCTTGGGAATCCATTGCGATTTTCATTACTCTAACAAATCTTTTCATGGTCTATATTGTAGAAGTGGACCACCTGTTTGATGTAGAACGGGAAGAAACTGGGATTCGTGCCATTTATAGTCACTACCCCATACTCTTTGGGCTCAGCTTGATAACCATAGCCCTCTCATTTTTTGGAAATGGTGACATGAATACCCAGTACACCGTCTTTTATTTTTATGGTGGCCTAGTCCTCTTTATACTCGGACTCCTTCAGCACAATGTTTATAATAAGCAAGGCAGAATCCTATCCAAGCAGTTTCAATCTACCCAGCTCCTGCTCATCAGTATCGGCTTTGGAATTAGTCTGCTAGTCTTTACTCAGTCATGGAGTTGGTTGATCGTGACCAGCTTGATCGTGACTAGTCTGATGATGATTGGTTTTGTTGGTATGAACCTTGGTCATTCGGCAGAATAAAAAATCCCGCTTCAATCGAAGTGGGATTTCTGCTTACTGACGCTCAATAGTCAGGCTGATTTTGACGATTGGTTTGCCTGGCGTCCGCTTGGTCCACCAGTCTTTTATGTGGAAATAGCTGAGCAGGGCAAGCAGGATTGGATAGGCAGTTGACCATATACTGATAAGTGTATGGAGTTTTGAGACTTGAAGTACCAGTGATTCCTTGGTTGCCAAAAGGATGCTCTTATCACGAATGTAGTCTTGAATGCTGTCAAATAAGACCTGCACATCACCAATTTTCGTCAGGGGAGCTTCAGCTACGATGGCTTGAATTTCCGTCCCAATCGCCAGAACATCCAGGTCTTGTATGGCTTGGGCATTTTTCCATAAGTCAAGTCCAGTCGAGAGACTGGTCACCAAACCAAAGACAAGCAAGCCGATTGAGTCCCAGAACAAGAGGCGGTAGCCCCAAAGAATGAGCTTGTTAATCTTGCCATCCATGAGCTTGAAGGCCTTGAAGAGCTTGCCGGTTAAGAAGTAGAAGAGAATGATTTCGACCAGACAGATGAGGACCATGACAAGTAGGAGCAGGATTGCCCGTCGTACCCAACCTTGTATCAGCTGGTCTTGAATCAGATCGCTGATGTTTTCTAGGTCAAGCTGGAAAAGGCCTTGGATTTACTTGTTAAAAATGGTACGTGAAAGAAGAAAATCAAACAAGTCAGTCCGAATAGACTGGAATATTTTTGTCTAATTTGATATACTAAGTTCATCAAAAACAAGGAGGGTCTTTTATGGAAAAGACAAAGATTATTCAAGACGTTTTGGCCCTCATTCAAGACTTGAATCAGGCCTTTCAAGCAGATAAAGTAGGAACAGCTGATGAGCAACGGTTCCAGCATAATTTGACAGAGACGACACGCATATTGTCGGAGGCCAAGTCGGTCACCAATACAGAACTGATTGCGATTGAGAAATTCTACCGTTCGACCAGTTTTTTGGTTGGACTGGGCGATCTGCGGTTGAGTGAGACCAGCAGGCAGGCTTGGCAGGCCTTTGATCGCTACTACTACCAGACCATCAGAGAAGAATTGAAACTCTATGGTGGCTCTGCTATTGCCCAAATCTAAAAGATAATAGGAGAGGGTGAGAAACCCTCTTTTGTGCTATAATAAGTAGTAAGAATACAGTTGTTAGGAAGAGAAGAAGCGAGGTGTGCCATGTCCTACATCCAAGTAAAGAATTCGTCAAAATACTACCAAATGGGGGATGCGACCATTGTGGCAAATGACGGTGTGTCCTTTGAGATTGAAAAGGGGGAGCTGGTCATCATTCTTGGCTCATCGGGGGCGGGCAAATCCACTCTGCTCAATATCTTAGGTGGCATGGATAGCAATGACGAGGGGGAGGTTTGGATTGACGGTGTGGATATTGCTAAGCTTTCAAGTCATGAACTGACCAACTATCGTAGAGATGATGTAGGTTTTGTCTTTCAATTTTATAATCTGGTCGCCAACCTGACCGCCAAGGAAAATGTGGAACTGGCAGCAGAAATTGTCAAGGATGCCTTGGATGCCGAGGAGGTCTTGGAACAGGTCGGACTCGGTCACCGTATCAATAATTTCCCCGCTCAGCTTTCAGGCGGCGAACAACAACGTGTGGCCATTGCCCGTGCTGTTGCAAAAAAGCCTAAAATTCTCCTCTGTGATGAACCGACTGGTGCCCTGGACTACCAAACTGGTAAGCAGGTCTTGCAAATCCTACAAGATATGTCCCGCAAGCAGGGGGCGACGGTGATTATCGTTACCCACAATAGTTCCCTAGCCCCTATTGCAGACAGAGTGATTCGGATGCGGGATGCCCGTGTACACTCCGTTGAGTTACACGCAGAACCACAGGATATTGCAAGCCTAGAATATTAGTGGGTGAAACTATGAAAAAGAAAATCTACTGGAAGGATATGAGACAATCTCTGCTTTCTTCCAAGGGACGTTTTTTGTCCATATTTAGCCTGATGATGCTAGGAGCTCTAGCTTTGACAGGTCTGAAAGTAACAGCTCCCAATATGGAAAAGACGGCCCAAGCCTATATAGCTAGTCATCGAACGATGGATTTGGCAGTAATTTCAGGTCTGGGACTTAGTCAAGCTGACCTTGACGAATTAGAAACGATAGAAGGTGCTACTCTTGAAGCGGGCTACTTTAAAGATGTGGTTACTAATGAAGGTCAGACTGCAATTCGGCTGTTTTCAGTTCCCAAGACCCTATCGACCTATAAGCTAATAGAAGGGGAAATGCCCAGTCAAAAGGGGCAAATAGCCCTATCAGCTTCTTTAAAAAATCGTTACAAATTGGACGATACTGTTCAAGTGACGGAGTCTGATAAGGATGGAAAAATCTTGACACAGACAAGTTTTACTCTTGTGGGCTTTGTCGCATCAGCAGAAATTTGGGACAATGAAACCATGGGCATGGCTGCGAGTGGTGATGGGCAGTTAGGTGGCTATGGCCTTGTTAGTCAGGATACCTTCAAATCAGAAGTTTACACTATTGCCCGTATTCGCTATGATGATTTGGTTGATTTACCATATTACAGTCAGGCCTATCAAGACAGGTTGGACCAGCACCAAGAAGACTTAGAAAAGTTATTGGCTAACAATGATGAACAACGATTGGCAGCTATTCAGTCAGATGGACAGACAGATATTTCAAAAGGGGAAGAGGAAATTGCTCAGGCCCAATCCCAGCTTGAACAGGCAGAGTCAGAACTGGAAACAGGGGAGGAGCAATTAGCGACAGGTCGTAGAGAGTTTGCACGTGGTAGGGCTAAGGTTGTCCAAACGGAAGTTGAATTACGAGCCGCCCAAGCCCAACTATTAAAAAATAAGTTTGAATTGGAAGAAAGTAAAAAGGAATTGGACGGGCGTAAGGCTCAATTAGAACAGACTGCTTCGTTTCTAGACGGCTATCAGATGGAATTAGAAATGTCAGCCCAGCAGTTAGAAAAGGCCAAGCAAGAATTGGATTCCCAAAATGCCCAACTGAGTCAGACCGCATCTCAGATTTCCACAGGGCGAGCTAGTTGGTTTCAAGCTCAGCAAGAGTTAGACCTTGAAATTGCCACTCACTTGCAAGAAGGCCAAACCCTCTCAGACTATCCTGACTTGTTAGCTAGACAGGAAGGTTTGGATGTTGAGAAAAGCCGATTAGACCAAATGAAATCTGTCCATGAGCAGGCCAACCAAGCCTATTTACAAGGTTATGATTACTATCAAACCAAACAAAATGAATACAATAGCAATCTAGCCCAGTACCAAACTTGGAATCAAGAATATCAGGCAGGTTTGGCCCGTTATCAAGCAGGTTTTAGTCAGTATGAACAAGGCATTGCAGCCTACAATAAAGGAGTAGAAGACTATGAATGGGGACTGAGTCAGTTAGAGTCTTCAAATCAACTGCTCCGTCAGGAAGAACTCCGTTTGGAGGAGGCTGATAAAGAGTTAAGTCAAGCTCAATCCCAATTTTCTGAAAAGAAAGCTTCGGCCGATCAAGAAATTAGCCAAGCTCAAACCGAGATTGCTCAGGCTAAATCCGACTTAAGTAAGCTGGAAAAAGCGCCTTATCAGGTCTATACTCGAACAAGCCTACCAGGGGGGGATGGCTATACTACCTATAGCAATGCGACTAGGTCTATTGCGGCAGTGGGCAATGTCTTCCCAGTTGTTCTCTACCTTGTCGCAGCTCTAGTGACCTTTACCACCATGGCCCGTTTTGTCGACGAAGAGCGAACCCAGTCAGGTCTCTTCAAGGCCCTTGGCTATACGAATAGACAGATTATGGCTAAGTTCATTCTCTATGGTTTGGCGGCAGGTCTGGCAGGAACAATAGTCGGCATAATAGCAGGTAATCTCCTCTTGTCTCCACTTATTTCCAACATTATTACGCAGACAACCGTGATTGGACCAGCTAAACTTCATTTTTATCCCCTTTGGACAGGTTTAGCCTTGCTCCTGTCTCTGGCTTCCTCGGTCCTGCCAGCTTACTTGGTGGCTCGTCGGGAACTGACAGAAAAACCTGCTCAGCTACTTTTACCTAAGCCACCGGTTACAGGCTCCATCATTTGGCTCGAAAAATGGCCGGCTATCTGGTCTCGTCTAAGCTTTACCCATAAGGTGACAGCCCGCAATATCTTCCGCTACAAGCTTCGTATGCTTATGACCATCTTTGGAGTAGCAGGGACCGTCGCCCTTCTTTTTGGAGGACTGGGTATCCGTTCCTCTATTTCAGGAGTTGTCCAACGACAGTTTGGAGAGCTGATCCATTATGATATGTTGGTGGTGGAAAATAGCAGAGCTACTGAGGAAGAGTTGGATAAGTTAACACATTTTCTTCAGTCAGATCAGGTTCGCCAATCCTTGCCAGTGGCTTTTGAACAGCTCAATCAAACGGTGGATGAAAACGGTCAGAGAAAGAATCTATCGATTAGTCTCTACATTTCAGACCGTCGGGATTTTGGAAATCAAGTCAGTATGGAAACTTCGACAGGTCAGCCTATTAAACTGAGTGATAGGGGGATTGTCCTCACAGAAAAATTGGCGCAAATCTACGGAGTCTCAGTTGGTGATAAATTATCACTGACCTTGGAAGATAAGGAAGTTTCAGTCAGGGTAGAGGCTGTGGCTGATATGTACGCAGGGCATTTTATCTATATGACAGATAGCTACTACGAACAAGTGACCGGCAAGCAGAAGACTGCTAATGCCTATCTGGTTCAGTTGAAAGACAGTCAGTTGGGGCATATTCAGACTCTTGCAAGTCAACTCCTAGCGATGCCAGCAGTTAGAAGTTTGGTTCAAAATACTTCTCTTATAGACATGCTTACCACGATTGCAGGCTCGCTTCAGACCATCATGACCATTCTAGTCATTCTATCCATCTTGCTTGGCTTGGTTATTCTTTACAACCTTACAATTATCAATATGTCTGAACGGATTCGTGAATTATCTACCATCAAGGTACTGGGCTTCCACAATAAAGAGGTGACCATGTACATCTATCGTGAAACTATTTCCCTTTCGCTGATTGGTATGTTGGTTGGACTGGTTGGCGGTATTTATCTCCACAAGCTCCTTCTTGCCATGATTGGTTCGGATAGTATCCGATTCAATCCATCTGTCGGACTAGAAGTCTATCTCATTCCTATCTTAGCCATTAGTGGAATTTTGGCTGCTCTTGGTTGGCACATCAATCATCATCTGAGAAAGGTGGATATGCTGGAGGCCTTGAAGTCGGTTGATTAAAACAGTCTGGGAATAGACTGTTTTAACCCGAGCCTTGAAAAAGGAGAGCGAGGCACAGTCTGGGTTTGGAAGGAATTTTAAAAAGAGAATGACAGTCTTGCGATTCAAAAATCCTAGTGTATCTAGGATTTTTCTGTAAACACAAGTCTATAAGTATGCTATAATCATCTCATGAAAAAAATAAGTGATTTAGGATTAACAGGTCGAAAATTAGTTGGAGAAGGTCTGATTTTAGTCTTCATCGGTATTGGATTTTTAATTGCTGGTTGGCAATTTCCAGGACTGATTCTTCGATTTGTTCACGCAGGTTTATTCTTTTTGGCTTTATATGAATTAAGCATGATCTTTTTCAGAAAGAAGAAGTCGAGTGAAAGTGTGCTTGCCCTAGTGGGAAAAGCAGTATTATTTGGTATTTTGGCAAGTATTGATTTGGCTATTCAAATTCCTCTCTATTTTGCAGCTATTTTTATAGGGATTTACCAGCTTTTTACGGCAGTCATTAATTTCATTACTTTCTATCTATATAGAAAAGATGGGGTGCAGCCACGGATTCGTTTTTTGATTGACGGAGTTTGGCTATCCCTGTTAGGCATCGCCTCTCTCTTTGTATCAGGCACACAGCTAGTTGTTCAAACAATTGTCATCGGTGGGTATCTGGTCTTGTACGGACTAACTAATCTGCGTGATGGTTTCTTGTTTGAAGAGGCTATTGAGCAACAAAATCTTAAGCGCCATGTCCGTTTGCCCCTACCATTATTTTTAGCAGCTTTGATTCCTCGTATGACCCTGCAAAAAGTCAATGATTACTTGGCGGATAATAAGGGACAAACGGCTCAATCTATCTATAACCGCCACAAAGAAATTGCGGAGCTTCCAGCCTTAGAAGTCTTTGTACACGTTGGAGAAGAAGGGTTCGGAGCAGTTGGGCATGTTGATTTGAGTTACAAAGGGCAGGTCTACGGTTTTGGTTCATACGATGTCCTGTCGGAGCGTTTGGGTGGTGCAATTGGTGACGGAGTTTTGTTTAAAGCTGAACGTCAGGCCTACATTGATTTTTGTAACCAAGAAGGAATGACTATGTTGGGCTATCAATTAGCATTGAGTTCTGAGCAGGAAAAAGCAGTAGAAACGCGACTAGCTGAAATAGAAGGTTTACTGCTTCCATGGCAACCAAGTGCGGAAAAGGTCTCTAGAAGGCCAGACGGCCAGCCTATCGAAATGTATGCCTACCGCATGAAAGAGGCAATTGGGGCAGCACTTTTCAAATTTAAAAAATCAAAATTCAAAACCTACTTTGTCCTCTCAACCAACTGCGTCCTTTTGGCTGATTCAGTAATCGGTCAAGCAGGAACAGATGTCCTAGGCTTGCGCGGTTTCATTGCTCCAGGAACCTACCAATCTTACCTAGATCAAGAATATGAAAAACCACATAGTTTAGTAGTCGCAAAGAACATTTATTATCGAAAAGAGAAATCCTAGTCACTGACTGGGATTTTCTATTATTCCAGCCCTCCCTAGTCCACTAAAACATACGTTTCATGCTATAATAGAGACATGAAAAAAAATAAATTATTATTAATCGATGGCTCTTCGGTAGCCTTCCGTGCTTTCTTTGCACTTTATAATCAAATTGATCGTTTTAAGAGTCCGACAGGCCTTCACACCAATGCTATCTACGGCTTCAATCTCATGCTAGACCACATGATGAAGCGGATTGAACCGACCCATATTCTCGTGGCTTTTGATGCTGGAAAGACCACTTTCCGTACGGAGATGTATGCAGACTATAAGGCAGGTCGTGCCAAGACTCCAGACGAATTCCGTGAGCAGTTTCCTTTTATCCGTCAGATGTTGGATGCCATGGGAGTCAAGCATTACGAACTGGATCAGTATGAGGCAGATGACATTATCGGTACCTTGGACAAAATGGCAGAGCGGACAGACATTCCTTTCGATGTGACCATTGTTAGCGGTGATAAGGATTTGATCCAGCTGACTGATGAGAACACCGTAGTCGAAATTTCCAAGAAAGGCGTTGCCGAATTCGAAGAATTTACCCCAGCCTACCTCATGGAAAAAATGGGGATTACCCCTACTCAGTTTATTGACCTCAAGGCTCTAATGGGAGATAAGTCCGATAACATCCCTGGGGTGACCAAAATCGGTGAAAAAACAGGTCTAAAACTCCTGACAGAATTTGGTTCTTTGGATGGTATCTACGAAAACATTGATAGCATGAAGGCTTCTAAGATGAAGGAAAACCTGATTGCTGATAAGGAGAAGGCCTTCCTATCTCGTACACTTGCTACCATTGATACTCAGGCACCAATCGAAATTGGTCTGGATGACATTGTTTATCAAGGTCCTAAGGTGGATGAACTGGGACAATTTTATGATGACATGGGCTTCAAGCAATTAAGGGCTCAGTTAGGTACGACCAGCTCGCAAGAGGAAGCGGTACTCGATTTCCAAATGGTAACGGAAATCAGCCCCGCTATGCTCAAAAAAGACCAGTTTTTCTATTTTGAAATCTTGGGTGAAAATTATCACCGAGAGGATTTGGTTGGTTTAGCTTGGGGGGATAAGGAGAAAATCTATGTCGGAGGGCCTGAGCTACTTGATAGTCCAGTCTTGCGTGACTTTTTCGAAAACCAAACCATAAAAACCTATGACTTTAAGCGTGGAAAAGTTCTTCTTGACCGAAAAGAGATTACGCTACCTCCAGCTACTTTCGATAGCCGTCTAGCCAAATACTTGCTTTCCACTGTTGAGGACAACTCCCTAACAACCATTGCCAACCTCTATGGTCAGACCAGTCTTGTTCCAGATGAGGCAATTTATGGCAAGGGTGCTAAGTTAGACTTGCCTGAACGCGAGGTCTTTTTCCCACACTTGGCACGTAAGGTTCAGGTTTTGATTGAGACAGAAGAGCCGATGTTGACTAAATTAGAAGAAAATCAGCAATTAGATCTTTTGTTTGACATGGAGTTGCCACTGGCAAATGTTTTAGCTAAGATGGAGATTGCTGGTATTAAAGTGGAAGCTGAGACTCTCAAAGCTATGCAATCTGAAAACGAAGTTTTGATTGACCAGTTGACCAAGGAAATCTATGAACTAGCTGGTCAGGAATTTAATATCAATTCGCCTAAGCAGCTTGGGACCATTCTCTTTGAAGATATGGGCCTACCGTTGGAATATACCAAGAAGACCAAGACAGGCTATTCAACAGCAGTGGATGTCTTAGAACGATTAGCGCCAATTGCACCAGTTGTTTCAAAAATCTTGGAATACCGTCAGATTACCAAGCTTCAATCAACTTATGTAGTCGGCTTGCAGGATGCCATTTTAGAAGATGGTAAGATTCATACCCGCTATGTACAGGATTTGACACAAACAGGTCGCCTATCTTCGACCGACCCTAACTTGCAAAATATTCCTGTTCGTCTAGAACAAGGGCGCTTGATTCGTAAGGCATTTGTGCCATCGCTTGAAAATAGTGTCCTTTTGGCATCGGACTATTCACAGATTGAATTGCGCGTCTTGGCTCATATTTCTCAGGACCAGCATTTGATTGAGGCCTTCCAGCAAGGTGCAGATATTCACACTTCGACAGCCATGCGGGTCTTCGGTATCGAAAAAGCTGAGGATGTGACACCAAATGACCGTCGGAATGCCAAGGCTGTAAACTTCGGTGTCGTCTATGGTATTTCAGATTTCGGTCTATCCAATAACTTGGGGATTACACGTAAGGAAGCTAAAGCCTATATCGATACCTATTTTGAACGCTTCCCAGGAATTAAGAATTACATGGAAACCATTGTTCGTGAGGCACGTGATAAGGGTTATGTAGAGACGATTTACAAACGCCGTCGTGAATTACCAGATATAAACTCTCGCAATTTCAATGTCCGTAATTTTGCGGAACGAACAGCCATCAACTCACCAATTCAAGGTTCGGCTGCAGATATTCTCAAAGTAGCCATGATTAATCTTGACAAGGCTTTGACTGAAGCAGGTCTTGCGACACGTATGTTATTGCAAGTACACGATGAGATTGTTTTGGAAGTCCCGGTGGCAGAGCTAGAAACGGTAAAAGCCATGGTAAAAGAGACCATGGAATCGGCAATTAGCCTGTCTGTACCATTGATTGCGGATGAAAATGAGGGACCGACATGGTATGAAGCTAAGTAAGAAAGGAAGAGTATGAAAAAGATAGTTCTTTGTATTGGTCTATGTAGTCTTCTGCTCGCAGGTTGCGGAAAAACATCGCAGAAGGCAGAGAAAACACCAGCTTCCTCAGGAGAAGAGTTTTCAACCACTTTACCGATTTTGCAAGAAAAGCAGGATACTACGAACGAACAGTTCAATGTTTTAGCAAATGCAGAGCTTGTAGCTGTTAATAGTACACCACCTGCTGACGAAACACAAAAAGGCCACAAGATTTATGCGGCCAATAATGGTGTTGCTGAAAAAGATGAAAATGGGAATATCAAGGAATATTTCCGTTATTATGATGTACCATCTACTTGGACAATTAATGCAGAAAATACTCAGGATGAGACAGTCGCTGCAGTCTATGATGTTAAAGAAGGTTCCAGCAATTACATGGTCCAACTCTATAATATCAATGCTTTTAATCAGTCTCCATTGGAAGACGGTCGCAATATGACGCCGGAGGAATTAGAAGCACGGATGGTTGAAACAAATCATTCTTTCAGTGAAAAGACGGTTGTCACAATCAATGGTCAGGAATGGCAGGTTGGGCGACAGTTATTAACAGATCAAAAATTAGCTCGTCTGACTTTTTATCGGATGGAATCGACAGCTGCTTATGATGACTCCGTGGTTGTGGGTTCAATCTATTATTCCTTAGATCCAGGAACCGATAAAGATCGGACCAACCTTAAAAAGGTTATCGGCCAAGTTAAGGATGTCGTGTACCAAATTGCTAAAAAATAATTAAGGTAGACAAGCTATAATCAGTAACGAGTTATAGTCTTTTAGTTTACTTTTAGTAGTAGGCAACGAGCTGCAGGCTGTACTGGAGTACGGCAAAGCGAGTTAACGAAGTAATAAAAGAAAAACTAAATGACGATAAAACTGACAAGATTGTGTTATAGCACCTTTATTCATTAAACTTTTATTGATTCTAACATTTAATATACATTAAAGGAGGTCTCTATGTCTTATTCCTTCCAAAATCCTAGTCAGGACATTATCTTTGACTATTTGAAAAATGCTAAGACCATTGCGGTGGTCGGTTTGTCTAGTCGAGAAGAGACGGCAGCCTACCGCGTTTCCAAGCTCATGCAGGAAGCGGGCTATAAAATTATTCCAGTTAATCCCAAGGCTGCTGGTGGGACTATTTTAGGAGAATTGGTCTATAGTAGTCTAGCAGAGATTGACCAACCTATTGATATTGTAGATATTTTCCGTAGAAGTGAATTTTTACCAGAGGTAGCACAGGAATTTATCCAGTCGAACGCCAAAGTTTTCTGGGCTCAACTTGGTTTAGAAAGTCAAGAAGCAGAAAAACTGTTGCGTCAGGCAGGTCGTAACGATATTGTCATGAATAAATGTATCAAGATTGAATATCTTGAAATGAAAGAACAATACGAATAGAGGCTGGGCAAAAAGCCCAGCGGCTACTACTCAGAGTTCGTGTCAACATCTCAGCGCAGTGGTTGATTGGCAGATTTGTTCGTGTATTACACTCCAAATCTGACCTAATCAACTGTGCGGGGGTGAGAAGACGAACTCTTTTTTAGACCAGTCGAGTTCTTTCTCACTCCCTTTTTCATCGAAAAAGCAGCTCAATGAACCATTGAACTGCTGGATGACTCTAAGTGAGGAACGCTTAGAATTGGAACAAATTACTACACATGGCGTAAAAATAGAAAGGAAGAAATCTGCTCCAATACCAAGCAGGCTAAAATAGTCCTTTGTCGCTCCTCAGTCATAGTATAACACAATCCAAATGTTTGTACCAATTATTACTATATTTTTTTCTTAAATATCAACATAAAAAGCGTGTATAAAAATAAGAGCATATATCGCTCTTATTTTTATACGTAACTCATTTTCTTAGCCTGATCATCTAAAATTTCTTCATGGAAGTGCATTTGGGCAGCATAGTGATACGGCCATACATATAAACCAGCCAGGCCAAATGTAATAATGACAAGAAGGAACCAGCCAATGAAGGATAAATCAAGTGTAAAGCGTTTAAACTTGTAACCTTTCATCAACTTTCGGCTAGACCGAATGATTGAAAAGGCACTTGTATATTCTTCGCGTTCTAATTGTTCAAACAAGATATATTCTACCTGTGAGTAGGCATAGATTTGTGGAATATAAAGAGCCAACCCTAAAAGGATAAGTAGGATACCTCCCATAGCCATTAGCCCCAGTATGGCAAGGATTTCCATAGGAAGCGCATTAGGATCCAAGGTTTGACTGGATGCAGCTATAATTGTAATCATCGTTCCAGCACCGATAAGTAGACCGATGCCAAGGTAAAACAGGAGTCCCCAAAGGAAGAGCAAGAAACTTTTTAAAATGTAGGTTCGAAAGATTTTCCAGAAATCTTTATGATTGAAAATCATCAGTGCATCTTTAAATGATGTGGAAGTTTTTACCCCTTTGATAAGATGAAATATAGTGCATATAATGGATAAGTGCAATAGTCCTAATAGCAATCCGTAAAATATTGGAAACAAGGAGGTAGAAATAAAGTAGCTAGGACTAGCAAGTTCCTCAGCCGACACTCCAGCAAGGCTATTGCGAGAGAAAGAAATTAACTGAACGATAACAGAAATAGTGACGGGGATGACGGCCACTTGATAGATACCAGGTGTCTCGTTTAGTGTTTGGCGAGCCCGCTCACGTATATTAGAAATTGTAAACATCTACATAACCTCCTTACCCAACATTGTAACATAATTCTAGATGACAAGCTAGGCTTTTTTTGATAGACTGGAAGGTGCTGTGGTAATTTGTCAGTTTGTTGTGATGTGCCTATCTATTTACTATTAAATAAGTAGAAGACAAGGTAAATATCGCTGAAATAAGCGAGAACATTTAAGACATTCTGATGGATTAGACCATGCAAGATTAAGAAACTGTATTCACAGTGAAGTGCTTTTATGTATGATATGAAAGAGCTGAACTGTGAATCCAGAACTAATATCCTAGGACTGTTTTTCCTAGCGGGAGGTAAATAAAACATGACAGATGTTCCAATCAAGTATCGCTTGATTAAGAAAGAAAAGCACACAGGTGCACGTTTGGGCGAAATCATTACCCCACACGGGACCTTTCCAACCCCCATGTTTATGCCAGTTGGAACTCAGGCAACGGTAAAAACCATGTCGCCTGAAGAATTGAAGGCGATGGGTTCAGGAATTATTCTATCCAATACCTATCATTTGTGGCTTCGTCCAGGTGACGAATTGGTGGCGCGTGCAGGTGGTTTGCACAAGTTTATGAATTGGGATCAACCGATTCTGACTGACTCTGGTGGTTTCCAGGTTTATTCTTTGGCGGATAGTCGCAATATCTCAGAAGAAGGTGTGACCTTCAAAAACCATCTCAATGGTAGTAAGATGTTCCTGTCACCTGAAAAAGCTATCTCTATTCAGAACAATCTTGGCTCTGACATTATGATGAGCTTTGATGAGTGTCCGCAGTTCTACCAGCCTTATGACTATGTGAAAAAATCTATCGAACGTACCAGCCGTTGGGCAGAACGTGGACTCAAGGCCCACCGACGTCCGCATGACCAAGGCTTATTTGGTATTGTACAGGGTGCTGGTTTTGAAGATCTTCGTCGCCAATCAGCTCATGATTTGGTTAGCATGGATTTTCCAGGATACTCTATTGGAGGATTGGCTGTTGGTGAGACACACGATGAAATGAATGCTGTACTGGACTTCACGACCCCTCTTTTACCGGAGAATAAACCACGCTATCTCATGGGTGTTGGAGCACCAGATAGCTTGATTGATGGCGTAATTCGTGGGGTTGATATGTTTGACTGTGTATTACCAACACGTATTGCGCGTAATGGAACCTGTATGACCAGTCGTGGACGTCTTGTAGTGAAAAATGCTCAGTTCGCTGAGGACTTTACACCGTTAGATCCAGAGTGCGATTGCTACACATGTAAAAACTATACACGTGCGTATCTCCGCCATTTACTTAAGGCCGACGAGACATTTGGTATTCGTTTGACAAGTTATCACAACCTCTACTTCTTGATTAATTTGATGAAGAATGTCCGCCAAGCAATCATGGATGACAACCTTTTGGAATTCCGTCAAGACTTTATGGAAAAATACGGTTACGGTAAAAACGGACGCAATTTTTAATGCTATTAGACTCCCTACTATTTGTAGGGAGTTTGTTTTATTCAATGGATGATTTCTATCTGTTTTTTGTGTAAATAATGATGTTCGGATTTTATATAACCACAGTCTAGTTTTAACCAAAATAAAGATGATTGTAGAAAGAGGATTGAATACTTAAAGAACAGCTATGTTTTGACTATTTACCCTATCGAATTGATTATATATTCGAAAATAGCAGAAAAATTTAATTTTTTATTAATAAATATTGCTTTATCTACAAGGAAGAGTATGGAGATGGTATAAATAAAAAACGAATAAAAATCAATTTGAAAAGATTTAAAGTTCGATAAAACAGCAATTGCTATGCTGTATTTGTAGAAAAAACGTAATGAAACGATATAAGGTTGAGCCAGTTACATTGACGGAATTAGACAGAAGAGATATAATCGGAATTCAGGCATTCGGTTTGAGTTGGAGTGCCAAAAAATTTAGAGGAGATTACATAGAACATATGTTTAGAGATCAATCAAAGAAGATGATCAAGAAACAGGAGTATTTCTCATTGCGCAAATTTAAGCGTGGATTAGCTTCTGTTACTGTCGGTGCATCATTATTCATGGCTGGTGTAGCGACAGAAACGCTTGTCGTACAGAAAACAGCAGTTGTATATGCAGATGTGGCAGACTATGCTATAAATTCAACATGGGAATTGAGTGATAAAATAGCAAGCGGTCTTCAAACACCGCGAGATGCAGATTTGGCATTTTCAAGTGCAACAGCGACGGTTGTTAAGAAAGACGGCTCAAATGTAGCAGTTCATGTTGCAATCACTCCAACAAATACAGACCAAACAGGTAGTGTATATGTAATGCAAGGAAACAATCAAGGAGTCTATAGCGCCACTGCTAATATGTTTGCAGGAGAGACGGCACCGGCTACTATGCCTGCCTTAGCTGTAATGGTTCAGACACCAATGTCTAAAGCTCCTGAGCGAAGCCAAGAGCTAATTGATAAACTTAACTTTAATGGTAAAGTTGACCAGGGATTTTTAACGATTACATTCAGTGAAGCTGTAACAAATCCGATAATTGATATCTCTGGTTTAGGTGGGTTAGGTCAGGCTAATTCAACAACATACGCTCGTGGTTCATTTAACTCAACGGATCTTGAATTATTGACCGAGGGAGTAAGTTTAGAGGCAGCAAGTTCAGGAACAAACCTGGCGATTACTCCTACTAAGATAACAGTTGTCGATCGCAATACGTATAATCATTCTGTTGTTACCGAGAATCAACACACTGGTTCAGGAAATACACAATCACCACGTCTTGCACCGGCAGGAGCAGGTTCAATCCGAGTTATTGGAACGACAAAAGAGGTAAAATTTAAACTTACTCATGTGTCTACTCCATTTTCTTCATTTTCGAAAGATGCCTATAACACAGGGGATGCTTATTTTGTAAATAATAATAACTATCTAGCTGATGGTATCAATGGCTATAATAAGTTTTGGAATGAAACATATGAGACTGCTGGAAGGACAGCAAATAACGATCAGTTCAGACTCTCAGTTCGTTTGAGCAATACTAAGTACGGTTCAGTAGTTGTTAACTATGTCGATACTGAAGGTAACGTAATCGGTACAGAGTTCAAAGACACTACAAACCAAGCGGTAGGTACAGCCTACGATACAACGGCTGACTCTGGTACAGTCGCATCAGATAAAACAACAGAGCGTCCAGCAGTGATTACCAAAGACGGTAAGACTTACAAGTTGGTTGCAAAAGAAACAACTGCAACAGTTGGTAAAGTTAATGCAGACGGTAGCTTGGCTACAAATGGAACAAACTTTAGCTTCGGTACAGATACACCAACAGGTACAGTTGCTGAAGGTACTAAATCAATCACTTACGTATATGAAGAAGTGAAAGGTTCAGTTATCGTTGATTACGTTGATACAGACGGAAACAAGATTGGTACACAGTTTGTTGATACTGCCAATGTAGCACCTGGTACTGCTTACAATACAGCAAACGATACAGGTACAAAAGCTTCAACAGATACTTCAGAGCGTCCATCTGTGATTACCAAAGATGGTAAGACTTACAAATTAGTCCCTGCTGGTGACTACAATGTAGGTACTGTTGGAACAGATGGAAACTTGACAGCAACAACTAAAGATTTGGGAACAGATGCAGTTTCAGGTGAAGTTGCAGAAGGTACGAAGAAAGTTACTTATGTCTATGAAGAAGTGAAAA
>NZ_JAIJZO010000009.1:0-84722 GCF_019754115.1 Streptococcus sp. 2018110
TGGGAGAGAGGTTCAAATGAAAATCATAATCGATTAATTCGGAGATGGTTACCTAAAGGAACCAAGAAAACGACTCCGAAAGAAGTCGCTTTTATCGAAAATTGGATTAACAACTACCCTAAAAAATGCTTGGACTACAAGTCGCCAAGTGAATTTCTTTTGGGTGGCTAACTTCAACTTGAAATTTGGGGAAAATGAAAAAGGAAAGCAAATACCCCCCCTTTCTTACATTTATTCTGCTGCAATCCCTTTTTCCGCAGTCAACTCAAGATTTTCATGACCTGATTTGCTGTCCGAACCGATATAAACGTCGTAATATTTAACGCGTTTGTTAACGGCAGTAATACTTTCACGTTCAAAGGTTGGAATTGCAAAGGCTTGTTCGAATGCATATTCTTGCCAAACTTTGTAATTTTCAATATTTTTCTGTTCGTCAAATGACTCAGCAGAGGTAATTTTATTTAAAAGTGCTGTGTTTTCATCTGAAACGAAGCGAGTATAGTTGTACATCGCTTCAGGTCCCCACAATGATGTTGGGTCTGGATCTAGGCCGGCAATCCAAGCAGCAAGATAGACATCAATCCCCTCATCATTGGCAGCAATTGATTCATAGAAAGTATTGTACTCAATGGTTCTTCCTGTATAGAGTTTCACATTCAAACCAATTTCTTTCCACCATGTAAGGTATTGTTGTACCATGGTTTCTTGCGTTTCGGTTGATTTCTGTGCTGCAACACTGATGGTAAGTGGTTTTCCATCAGCATCTTCACGCATACCGTCTCCATCAACGTCTTTATATCCTGCCTCATCGAGAAGTTTCTTAGCCTTTTCAGGATCATAACTATAGCCAGCTAGTTCTGAATCGTGAACATCTCCAAAGAAAGAGATAATTAGTGAGTTTGTCGGGTGATACAAGCCGTTATATAATTTCTCTCCAATCACCGCATTGTCCAACGCATATCCCATTGCTTGACGCAATTTAATATTATTCATCTTAGCATTAGGATTGGTCACATTTTTACCGCTGGTCTCATCGTACTTACCAAGATTGAAGCCAATATAATTGTAAATACCATCCAGACTACCTAGCAAAGTAATATTTGATAAGTCCTTGTAAGATTCGTACTGGTCTGTTGGCATATCAGCAATATCATAATTGCCTGCTCTCATTTCTGCAACAATCGTATCTGGTGAAACAATATCAATCCTGTAACTGTCTAGCTTAACTTTCCCTTTAAAGTAGTACTCATTTGGTACATAGGTCACCGACTCGCCATTGACAATTTCCTTGACCTTATAAGGGCCCATACCGACAACTTTTGCCGTACGAGAATACTCACTTGATTCCCAATCTTTGACTGCAATGTCTTTAAAAATGTGTTTCGGCATGACTAAATAAGGTACTCCCCCACCAGCATACATCATGGATGGAGACATGTCTTTCACTGAGAGAACTACCGTATAGTCATCAACCTTCTTAACGCCTGAAATTTCACTTGCTGTTCCAGCCTGAAATTCTTCAAAGCCAACGATATTTGTATAGGTAGTGTCTGCACGAACCCCTGTATAGTCTGGACTAGCTAGTTGTTCGATTGTGAAAATATAATCATCGATGGTGAAGGCTTGCCCATCGGACCACTTATAGTCCTTGCCTGTCAAACTAACGGTAACTGTCTTTGCGTCTACATCAAACTCTGCCTTAGCAAGACCTGAATCGTCTAACTTACGAGCTGAATCATATCCAAACATAGAAATATCAACCATGTCTGCAAAGGTTGAGTCTACCGCCGTTTGCGATAACTCATCAATTAAGATACCGGTCGAAGGCGCCGAAGCTACCAAGGCATATTTGAGACTCCCGCCTTCGATAGTTTGTCCTTCGTTTGTCACTTCTGAGTTAAATGTCAGAGCAACATCGCTCGTCTTTTCTTTAGTTTGACAAGCTGTTAACGCTGCAATAGAAAGCAGACCGATACCAGTTAAAGCGATGTTTTTCATTCTTTTCATATCTCTACCCCATTTATTTATTTTGAATAGTATAGCACTATTTAGCATAAATATGCAACTATCTTACCAAGAATATTCGCCTTTGAGTACTCTCACTTTCTTCCATTCTAACTAAAAATGATAAGGTATGAAGGTCAAGGCGAACTCCCTCCAGCCCTACTGCTTCTTAGTTTTTAATGATAATCCACTAAGCCCAAGACTCAATGAACTCGGATAAGTATAGTATAGTCTTGTCTGTAACAAAAAGGAGAGTCATTTGGTTTATCTTTGATTCCTTCGAAGAGCGGAGGCTGGGGCAAAAAGACCAACCTTGCTTCTCAGAGTGCGTGTCAACATCTGAGCGCAGTGGTTGATTGGCTTTAACAGTCCAGTGGACTGTTAATATTGAGGTGAACTTGTTTCGGCCTATCTCCAGCCTTCAAAGGTTCCCGAACCTTTGAAGCGAGTACTAAAAACAAACTAATACTCAATGAAAATCAAAAGTAGCCTAGAAAACGAAGTCGAAGATAGAACTCTGTTACTTTCTTATTTCAAGGTAACAGGCTGAAAACTTCCACCGGAGCTTTTCACTCATCAAGGCTCTTGACAACGGATAATTTTGATTTTCGAAGAGTATAAACAACTGTAAATAACAAAAAGTAGGTTGCCCTACTTCTGCCTATTTCTTTTCAGACTAAACCTGTCCGGCACAGGATCTTCCCCACCTTCCACAAAGGGATGACAGCGACCAATTCGAGCCAACCCCATCAAAAAGCCCTTGAGTCCATGTTTTTGTAAGGCCTCAATCATATAAGCCGAACAAGTCGGACGGTAGCGACAAGAGGGGGGAAAAAGGGGAGAAATAAATTTCTGATAGAATCGGACCAAGCCGATCAAGAGTCTAGTCATTATTTTTTAACTGGCTTAGTAACAGCCAGGGTATGTAACTTACTGATGTCTTTCTTGTTGAGCTTGCGGTATTCTCCTGGACGTAGGCCGGTCAAGTCAAGATTACCAAAGCGAGTACGAGACAGCTTATCTACCTGCAAACCGACAGCCTCAAACATCTTCTTAACCTGGTGGTTTCGACCTTCATGGATTGTTAATTCTACAACTGAGCGGTTCTTAACAGGGTCCACCTTGATAATCTCATACACCGCTGGCTTGGTTTTCTTACCATCAATGACAACACCACGGGTCAAGGGACGCAAGACTTCCTTGTTGGCAACCCCTTTGACACGCGCCAAGTAAACCTTATCAATCTCATTACGTGGGTGAATCATCTCATCTGTAAAATCACCGTCATTGGTCAAAATCAAGACCCCAGATGTATCCCAGTCCAAACGACCAACAGGATAAATCCGCTCCTTAACTGTTGGCAACAAGTCCACAACCGTCTTTCTTCCCTTGTCGTCTGACACACTAGAAATAACACCTCGTGGTTTATTGAGGAGATAGTAGACCTTCTCTTCGTTATAAATTGGTTGTCCCTCAACCTCTACCTTATCACCCGATTTGATAACTGTCCCTAGCTCACGAACAACCTGACCATTTACAGTAACTAGTCCTTGTTTGATTAGTTCTTCTGCCTTACGACGACTGGCAACTCCAGCATGGGCAATGTATTTATTAATTCTCATTTTCTAACTCATTTCTTTCTACGAATAGCTCTGTTTCTTCTTGAATCAAATCTATTTCAGACACATCAGGCAATTCTTCTAGACTATTAATTCCCATGTAATCCAGGAAATAATCCGTTGTCACATAGAGATTTGGTCTACCAAGAACCTCTTTCTTACCGTTCTCACGAATGAGGTCAAAGACCTGCAACTTACTGATGGCACCGCTGGAATTGACTCCGCGAATATCATCAACTTCAATCCGAGTAATGGGTTGCTTATAGGCTACGATTGATAAGGTTTCCAAAAGAGCCCGTGACATAGTCTGATTGATTGGTGTTTTGGCATAGATTCGCAAAAGATTTGCATATTCTTTTTTAGTAACCAACTTGTAGCGGTTGGAGGATTCTAAGATGGCTAAGCCTGAAGCTTTGTCTGCCATATATTTCTCACTAAGTTTCTCTAACTGCTGGCTGACAGCTGTCGGCTGCATTTCCAACATCTCTGCCAAATTTCGTAACGTCAAGCCATCCTCACCTGCCACAAAGAGCAGGACTTCGATTTCAGCTAAGCGATTCATCTTCACTCCTTACTAGATAAATATCTCCAAAAGTCTCTGTCTGTTCCAAGACGATTTCATGAACCTTGACCAATTCCAAAGTCGCAAGGAAGATCGTAATCATTTCATTGACATCTTGACTTTCTTGAAAAAGCTGACGGAGTTCAAGGCGTGGACCAGTCTCGAAACGACTGCGAACAAAGTCCATCATATCTTCGATTTTATATTCATCACGGGCAATGGTCGCATGAGACTGACGGAGGCTTGTCTGCTTTTCAGCCATTACTTTAGAAAAAGCTAGGAAAATGTCAATGACTGTCTTATCCTTGGCTAATTGTACATCATCATAAATCAAATCTAATTTAGGTTTTGAAAAATAGTTCGCCCGTTCATCATGTTGCTCCCCTAATTTCTCACTGAGAAGCTTGAACTTGCGGTATTCTTCCAACTGGTCCAAGAGGTCCATCTCAGGATCATCTTCAGGATCAATTTGCTCAACAACCTTCGGTAATAACCGACGACTTTTGATGACCATCAATTGACTAGCCATGAGCATATATTCTCCCGCTACCTCTAAACGCATGGCTTGCAAGGTAGCAATGTAGGCTAAATATTGCTCGATAACCTCTGTAATCGGAACCTCGTAAATATCTACTTGATACTTGGACACCAGGTGTAGCAGGAGATCAAGTGGCCCTTCAAAATCTTTTAATTTTATATCCATTATCTAAATTTTTCCAAACTCATGCTTGTTTTCAGTCCCAACTGCTTGGCGATTTGGTCCAAGGATTTTCCTTCGTCTATCTGTTTTAGAATATACTGTTCTCGTAATTTTTGGGCTGTCCAATCAGGCTTGCCAATGGACTGGACAAATTCTGTCAGACGATTAAAAAACCATTGACGAGAATAGGTCTGTCCCTTCTTATCGAAGACATAACATCCAGACAGATGAGGCTCCATATAGGTGATCAATTCCTTGGGCAGAGTGAGCACACGCTTAGTCGCCCCTTTCTCAACTGTCAGGACTTGAAAATCCAGATTGACCTGCTGACTAGTCAGCTCTGCTATTTCACTAGGAGTCAGCCCCAGTAAGGCAATCAAAAGAGCAATCAGTTGCCCATCAAGCCAAGGACTTTCTTGAAAGAGGAGAGTTAAATCCTCACGCTCCAGCTTCTTTTTGACGCTGGCTGGACCTGACATCGTTTGCAATTTATAAAAACGATCCAGGAGATTATTTTCATAAAGAAAGTAGAGAAATTGATTGACCGCTGACATTTTTCTTTTCTGAGCAGCAGGTTTCAAGTCTAGAAGAGACTGCTGATAGACCAAAAGAGACTGTTGGCTAATCTCCCCCTTTGTTACTGTCACAAATTGCTGCAGGTCATAGGTATAGGACTTTTGGCTGTTGACACTGACCTTTTTGCTCTGGATAAAAGATTCAATAGCCTGCTTCATTTCTTGCCTTCTTTTGATGCTAGGGGGAAATTATGCAAGAGAGCATTGATTGCCTTTAAGATAGATTTTCGTGTAATGATTCCTATAAATTCTCTATTTTCCCCAAGAACGGGTAAGAAAGATTGATCTACTAACTTGCGCATCACTTCTGTCAAATCATAATCCAGACCAACAGTCTCTTCATCTGTCTTTACAATCACAGAAATATCTCTGTTTAACTCGTCATCCGATAGTTCATTTTCAGCTTGATATTTAATGATTTCCGTCAAGCCGATGGTTCCGAAGAAACGACCGTCTTCTGTTACCACAGGTACGCGTGAATAGGTCATGTGACTGAGTAACAGTTTTGCATGGTCAATATTATGCGTATCAATAATTACTGCCAATTTATCCGCTGGTGTCAAGAAAGTTTCTTCCTGGTCCAATAAAAAGGCTTCAAATTCTCTTGCAATCATCTTGAAATATCCTTTGTCAATGCTGGGTAAAGTTGGTGCTGTCGATTGTAGTAATCCACATGGAAGTGATCGTCATAGATGGTCACAAGAGCATAGAGACATTCTCTGACCAAACCACGAGGTTGACTAACGGAGCCAGGATTGAGGAAGAGGGTCTTGCCACGCACTTCGGCATCTGGCACATGTAAATGCCCATATAAACAAATGTCCGCATCCACTTCCTGGGCCCAATAATCCAACCGTTGCCAGCCGTAATTAATGCCATAAAGATGACCATGAGTCTGAGCGATAGTCACACCATCCAATTGAGTAATGAGCTGGTCAGGGTAACCACCAAAGTAGTCGCAGTTACCATTGACAACATATATTCCCTCCCAGAGACTATCTTGACTATCCAGCTCCGAATCACCATTGTGAAAGATGGCATCGACCTCCCTAAGATAATGATGTTTAATATCCTCTACAATCTGTCTATCCCCATGAGAGTCGCTCATGACTAGGATTGTTTTGCTTGCTCCTGCCATACTGGAAATGCCTCCACTAATTTTTCTAGTGCTTGTGCACGGTGGGAAATCTTATTTTTTTCTTCTAAGGTCAATTCTGCCGAGGTCTTACCTGTTTCGCCTACGAGGAAAAGTGGATCATATCCAAAGCCATTTTCCCCACGAAGGTCCATACCGATAAAGCCTTCCCAGTCCGCTTCGACCACCAAACTCTCACGATTTGGAGCAGCCATGACCAGAGTACAATGGAATTGAGCAGAGCGATTTTTCAAATCGAAGACCATGGCCAACTCGTGCAAGAGCTTGGCATTATTGAGCTCATCAGTGGCATCTGGACCTGAAAAACGTGCAGACCAAACTCCTGGTAAACCACCTAAAGCATCAACCTTCAAACCCGAATCATCTGCCAAGACCATCTTACCTGTCAGCTCTGCTATGGTTTCAGCCTTGAGCCGTGCATTTTCCTCAAAGGTCATACCTGTCTCTGCTACATCTGGCAGGTCAGGATAGTTGTTGAGGTTCTCGACCTGGTAACCAAAGCGCTCAAAAAACTTACGGAATTCCTGAGTCTTACCTTCATTTTTTGTAGCAATCAAGATGGTATCTCCCACGCTTGCCAATCCCTTGTCTTGACCGAAGAAATCTGCCGTGCTAACCCCTGCTTGGGGCAGATGAACCAAGAGCAATTTGTCAGCTTCTGTTACCAGAATAGCTCCTTGGTGTTGAAGAACTTTGAACTGGCGATTGTTTAACTCATTCAAAATATCACAGGCAAATTGAAAGAGGGCAAATTCAGACTGAAGTTTGATCACTTCAATGTTAACACACTGGTTGAAGTTGTCATCTTCATAATTACCAGCAATCAGTTTGTCAAACAACTGACCAATCTGGTAAATTTCCTGCTCTCTTCCATTTTCTCCAAAGGAACCAAATAGGTTGGCAAAACTAGCCTTTCCGATAAACCAATTGTGCTCATCTCTGTATTCGTATATCTTGTCTGTCATAGTTCTACATGCTCCACATGAATATCAATGCCCATCCAGCTTTCAGCTATTTCTTTAAAAGCTGCCGGACTAGCTGTTGTGTAAAATCTGTGCTGAATATCCTTTTCGGTTCGGCTGCGGTTGATTTGAAAGTAATTTAACAAAACAGAAATATCCCGCGCACACTCCGCACCACTGTCAATCAACTTGACATCCTTGCCCATGGCATTCTGGATGATGGGGCGAAGCAGAGGATAATGGGTGCAGCCCAAAACCAAGGTGTCCACTTTCCCAACGAGTGGTCGAAGTGTCTCATAAACAACCTTTTTGGCAAGACTGGATTGGTGGCTATTGGACTCAACCAGAGGGGCAAACTTGGGACAGGCCAGACTGTCTACCTGCGTTTCCGGAGAAAGGGCCTGAATTTTTTCACGATAGATATCGGATTGAATAGTCATAGCCGTTCCTAAGACACCAACCTTACCAGTTTGCGTTGCCTTAATAGCTGCCGATGCTCCAGGCAAGATAACACCCAAAACAGGAATATCCAACTTTTCCTTGACTTCTTCCCAGGCTACCGCTGTTGCCGTATTGCAGGCAAAAACAATCATTTTTACATTTTTTGTCACAAGGAAATTGACCAACTGCCAAGTATACTCTCTGATTTGTTCTGCTGGACGGGGGCCATAAGGTGCCCGTGCCGAGTCCCCGATATAAACGATTTCTTCATGGGGAAGTTGGCGCATTAACTCACGCGCAACCGTTAATCCCCCCACACCTGAATCTAAAAAACCTATTGGTCGATTATCCATAATACTGAGAATAGCCAGAAAATCTGACTAGCCTTTCTTTTCTACTCAAAAAATGGGATCTGGGAATGAATATCCCAGTCCCAGTTTGATTATTTTTTCTTGCTTGCCACTTTTTGTTGGCTCTTGATTTGGCGAAGTACTTGTTGTACTTTTGCTTCGCTTGGTTTTTGACCCATTTGACTCATCATCAAACGCAAAGCATTTTCATCCAAAATTGGTTTATCAGCAATATAGTTTTCCACCTGTCTACGTGACAAGTAAATACCTAAGGCTACACCACCTGCAAATGCCAATACAATAAGTAAAATTGCTAAACCTAAGTTCATTTGTCAATCTCCTGACTCTTCTAAAAATAATTCATTCGGAATTGCCCTGCGACAATCTCTTAATGAATCTATTATACCAAATTCAGCAGGCTTTTCCAAGACTTACCTGTCAAATTCAAAACCGTAAATGGTCGCGAAATAATCCTCAGGTCTTTCAGCACGACGAATCATACGCGCTGTGCCATCTTCCTGCAAAAGAATTTCAGAGGAACGCAGACGACCGTTGTAGTTGTAGCCCATGGAGAAGCCGTGGGCACCACTGTCATGAATGACCAAGGTGTCACCTACTTCTGCACGTGGTAATTCACGATTAACTGCAAACTTGTCGTTGTTTTCACAGAGGGAACCTGCCACATCCACCACTTCGATTGGGGCATCTGGGCGCGTGATGTTGGTGATATGATGGTAGGCACCATAGAAAGCAGGACGCATGAGGTTGGCAGCTGATGCATCGACACCGATATAGGTCCGATAGGTTTCCTTACGATGAAGCACCTTTGTAATCAAGTGACCGTGTGGCGCCAACATAAAGCGACCCAATTCTGTAAAAATTTTAACATGTCCCATACCAGCTGGCGTGAGAATTTCCTCGTAAACCTTGCGGACACCCTCACCAATGACAGCAATGTCGTTTGGTTCTTGCTCAGGACGATAGTTGACCCCAATCCCACCTGATAGGTTGATGAAGTCCAAGGTCACACCTGTTTCCTCACGGATTTCCAAGGCCAATTCAAAGAGTTGACGAGCTAAGACAGGATAGTAGTCATTTGTTACTGTATTCGAAGCCAGAAAAGCATGGATCCCAAACTGCTTTACACCCAGTTCTTTTAGCTCCTTATAGCCTTTCATCAACTGTTCTTTGGTCATCCCAAATTTAGACTCTTCTGGATGGTCCATAATGTCCGTTCCCAGCGAGAAGACCCCACCTGGATTATAACGGAGGCAGACCGTTTCTGGGATACCAGCAACGTTTTTCAAAAACTCAATATGCTCATAGGCATCAAGGTTAATGGTCGCCCCAACTTTTCTGGCATAGACAAATTCTTGCGCTTGGGTATCATTGGATGTGAACATGATGTCTGTAAAGCCCAATTTTTCACTCATGAGCACTTCTACATCTGTTGCACAGTCCACTCCACAGCCTTCTTCTTGAAGAATTTTCAAAATAGCGGGTGTCGGAGTCGCCTTGACCGCAAAATATTCCTTAAAGCCCTTATTCCATGAAAAAGCTGCATTGAGGGCACGGGCCTTCTCACGAATGCCTTTTTCATCATACAAATGAAAAGGAGTCGGAAATTGCTCCGTAATGGTATCCAAAATTTCTTTACTAACAAATGGTGTCTTGGTCATGTCGCTACCTCATCAAATATTTTTCCTATTATATCACAAATATGTGAGGAACTGTAGCTTTCAACTCCACCAAATACTTGCAAAATAAATTATGAGCGCTATAATGTGAATATCATTAAAAAAGGAGTAATATATGTCAACATTAGATTTTGATTTTACAGAACGCTTGTATGCCAATTATCTAGCTAACCCAAGCCTACAGGCAACCGAAAATGCCGTAAGCCACAACGGACTTTTGAAATCCTTAGAAACACGCCAAAGCGCCATCGACAATGACTATGTCTTTTCAATCGATTTGACCAAGGACGCTGTTTCAAACCAAAAGGCTTCTGGACGTTGCTGGATGTTTGCTGCATTGAATACCTTCCGCCACAAGCTCATCTCTGACTTCAAACTGGAAAATTTTGAGCTATCACAGGCCCATACCTTCTTTTGGGATAAATATGAAAAGTCCAACTGGTTCCTCGAACAAATCATTGCTACAGCTGACCAAGAAATTGGTAGCCGTAAGGTAAAATTCTTATTGGATACCCCGCAACAAGATGGCGGTCAATGGGATATGGTTGTTGCTCTATTTGAAAAATATGGTGTGGTACCGAAATCCGTCTATCCAGAATCTATCTCATCCAGTGCCAGTCGTGAGCTCAATCAGTACCTTAACAAATTGCTCCGTCAAGATGCACAAATCTTGCGAGACCTCCTTGCCAAAGGAGCTTCATCAGAAGAAGTTCAAGTACAAAAAGAAAACTTACTTCAAGAAATCTTTAACTTCCTAGCCGTCAACCTTGGACTCCCTCCTCGCAGCTTTGATTTTGCATATAGAGATAAAGACAATGTCTATCACCGTGATACAAATGTGACACCTCAGGCATTCTACGAGAAATACGTTGGTTTGAAACTATCTGACTATGTCTCCATTATCAACGCTCCTACAACTGACAAACCCTACAATAAATCTTATACAGTCGAATTGTTGGGGAACGTCGTTGGCGCCCCTGCTGTCCGCTACCTCAATGTAGAAATGAACCGGTTTAAAGAACTGGCTATTGCCCAACTCAAAGCTGGCGAATCCGTTTGGTTTGGTTCCGATGTCGGTCAAAGTAGCAATCGTCAAACTGGTATTATGGCAACCAACACCTACGACTTCTCTTCAGGTCTGGGTATCCATTTCCATCAAGACAAGGCTGGAAGATTAGACTACTCCGAAAGTTTGATGACCCACGCTATGGTCTTAACTGGAGTTGATTTAGACGATAATGAGCAACCTCTCAAATGGAAAGTGGAAAACTCTTGGGGTGACAAGGTTGGTGACAAGGGATACTTCGTCGCATCAGATAGCTGGATGGACGAGTACACTTACCAGATTGTTGTCCGAAAAGAATTCCTCACACCAGAAGAACTAGCAGCTTATCAAGCTCAACCACAAGTCCTTGCCCCATGGGATCCAATGGGAGCTCTAGCATAACAAACGACATATAAAAAAAGAGGGCACCCCTCTTTTTTTTATATGTCATAATTAGTCTCTACTCAAACCACCAAAAATACGGAGTAAGTTGAGGAAGAGGTTGATGAAGTCAAGATAGAGCTGAAGCGCCATGGATACGACCCAACCTTGGCCAACATTACCACCAGTTTGTTCGAAAACATTGCGGATACGTTGGTTGTCATAAGCAATCAAACCTGAGAATACCAAAACAGAAATGATAGACATCATAAAGCTTAGACCTGAGCTACGAAGGAAGATATTAATAACACTTGCAATAATAATTCCCCATAGAGCTGCACGCAATGCCTGAGCCATACCAGAAAGATCCTTCTTCGTTGTCATCCCAATTACAGCCATGATAGCAAACATGAGAGCCGCTGACACAAAGGCGAGCACAACTGTTTCGCTAGTATAGAACATCAAAATCATGCTGATGGTAATCCCATTTGTTACTGAGTAGGCAAGAAACATTGGTAGAGCCATTGGGCTATTTTTAGCTGCCATTGCTGAAGCAGAAACAACCAAGGCAATCTGACCAAT
This sequence comes from Streptococcus sp. 2018110, assembly GCF_019754115.1. Classification (NCBI taxonomy): domain Bacteria; kingdom Bacillati; phylum Bacillota; class Bacilli; order Lactobacillales; family Streptococcaceae; genus Streptococcus; species Streptococcus sp. 2018110. The sequence goes on from NZ_JAIJZO010000009.1 coordinate 12,075, forward strand.
CATAATCAGCATCATGATGATGGAACCTGCACTCAGCAGACTAAGCAATAAAGATTGAAAGACGGTCACAGCCAAGAAAGAAACTAGAGCTGACAAACCAATTCCCATGGCAACCACACCATAAATTTTACCGAAGAAACGGTTGAGGGCGGTATTGTCCACCTGATTAATAATAAATGAATCGTTATTCATACTATTCTCCTTTAAATCATTTTATTGAAACCGAAAGACCTTACGATTTTTCCACTTGTGTTGTAAGGGCAGACTCCACTCTCTCACAGCCCAATACTTATCCACACATGTCACAATCCAAGATTCCTTGTAGCGAGGAGGAGCGATTGTCGCACCAAACATATGCTTCACAATGATGTCTTCTTCTAGTTTATTGAGTTGAATGAGTTTCTGAGCATTGCGTTTAGCAATTCGTGGATGAACCCAAGCATGGCTCTTGTTGAATTTGGTATCTCTCCAATCATAGAAGAATAAATCATGCAATAGACCACCACGAGCTGTTGACTTGGCATCCCAACCAAATTTTTTCGCAATCTTATAGCTTGTATAAGAGACATTGATGGAATGTTCCAAGCGCGTGGAGTAATAATGATGAGGGATTTTCCCCAATTTTTGCACCTTGGGTGTGGCAATCAAGTGCCCCACGTAATGCATGTATTCTTTATCTTGTTTATATGCAACCATTCGTTAACCTCGTTGGAATATTATACCACACTATAGTACACTTGACTTAAATAAAGCTAAACAATAGAATGCCCGCCGCAATGGCTACATTGAGGCTTTCCGCCTGCCCTGGCATGGTAATATGGACAAGTTGATCCGCCTCATCGGCTACAAAAGTTGAAATTCCTTGACCTTCATTTCCCATAACCAAGGCAAAACTCGGATTTGGCGTAACTTCCTTATAGTCAACCGACTGACTAGAGAGGGTTGTTGCCAAGATTTCTATCTGATTGCTTTTTAAAGCAGAAAAAATAGCGGTCATCGGCATCCGATAAACTGGCAAGTGGAAATGACTCCCTTGCATGGAACGCAGAACTTTCATATTGTAAATATCTGCCGACTTATCCGATAGAAATACTCCATCAAAACCAGCTGCATCAGCTGTACGAATCATGGTACCAACATTTCCAGGGTCCTGCACATCCTCCAGAACCAAAAATTTTCCTGTTAAGACATCGGGTAAGGTCTGATTTGGTAAGGACAGTTGAGCTACTACCCCTTGCGGTGTCCGTGAGTCTGCCAAATCCTGCATAATATCTGAACTGACAACTGTTACATTGGATAAGCCAGCAACCCGATGAACATGTTCTTCTGATACCAAGATATGTTCAATAGGTACTTTGGCTGCCAAAGCCTCCTCCAACAAATGCCAACCTTCAATCAAATAAGAAGAAGTACGGTATTTTTTCTGTTGTAATTTCTTAACCTGCTTGACCAAATGATTGGCCTTTGAGCGAATGATCTCCATGAATGCCCCTTTTTCTTTTACTGCTCAGCAATTTCAATTTTCCAACGGCTAAATCAATTATCTTGATTTTTGAACAGTCTTACCCAACCATGATATAATAAAGTAAATGTCTTGTCAAAAGGAGAAACTTATGCGAAAGGTAAAAATGATTGCATCTGGTCGTGTGCAAGGAGTCGGCTTTCGTTGGTCTGTTCAATTTTTAGCTGTGGAAATAGGCGACATCTACGGCAGAGTTTGGAATAATGATGATGGAACTGTCACCATTTTAGCTCAGTCAGATAATGCTGAGAAGCTCAGCCATTTTATCCATGAAATTCGGAAAGGGCCTTCTCGTATGGCCAAAGTCACCTATCTCGATGTCACCCTAGCCAACTTCGAAGACTATAAGGATTTTCAGGTGGCTTATAGATAAAACTTGTATATTTTGAACAAAAAAAGTAAAATAGAATGTATCTTGTAAAAAAAGGAATGTATCATTTTGAAAAAGAATAAACGAATTTTATTAACAGGTCTAGCCCTGTCTACGCTAGTATTTCTATCAGGATGTGTGCAGACAAAGAACGGTGTTCCTACTGGTGAAGGTTGGGTCTACAACTTCCTTGTTGCACCAATGGGAAACCTGATTAAATTCTTCGCGGAAAACCAAGGACTCGGTTTCGGTGTTGCTATCATTATCGTGACATTGATTGTTCGTCTCTTCATCATGCCACTAGGTATTTACCAATCTTGGAAATCAACCTATCAGTCTGAGAAAATGAATTACCTCAAACCAATTTTAGGTCCAATCCAAGAACGCATGAAAAATGCAAGTTCCCAAGAAGAGCAATTGGCTGCCCAACAGGAATACTTTGCTGCTCAAAAACAATATGGTGTCAGCGTATTTGGTGGAATGGGTTGCCTTCCTGTCTTGATTCAAATGCCATTCTTTACGGCACTCTTCTATGCAGCTCGTTACACGGAAGGAATCTCAGAAGCAACCTTCCTTGGCATTGATCTCGGTTCTGCAAGTCTCATTCTAACAGCTATTGCTGGTATCCTCTACTACGCTCAATCACTTCTGATGCAAGTCGGTATGGACGAAGAACAGAAGAAACAAATGAGAGCTGTGGCAATCATGAACCCATTGATGATTGTTATGTTCTCTTGGTCTTCACCTGCTGGCGTTACCCTCTACTGGGTAGTCGGTGGATTTATCGGTCTTGTTCAACAAGCTCTTACAAACTTCATCTTGAAACCACGTATCCGTGCTAAGGTTGAAGAAGAATTTAAAAATAATCCTCCAAAACCATATAAATCAACTATCAAGGATGTAACTCCTAAAGCATCCGCTATCATCGAAGAAAAAACGTCTAAGAAATCAAACCGTAACGCCGGTAAACAACGTTCTAGATAAACAATCGCAACCATCTGTTTCAGATGGTTGTTTTCTTATATAGTATGTTTAGTTTACTTGCTCCAACTATCTGGGAAATAGTTGGAGGTTGGAGATAAGATTTGCGAAGCCAATCTCAGCAATTCGTGTTTCACACTCCAAATATGACCTCTACGACTGATACGAACAGAGTTCGCCTCAGTGCTCGTCGAAGAAATCAAAGAGCCTACTAAACGACTATACAAAAAGAGAGAATCTTACGACTCTCTCCACACCTTATTTCGTTTTTTCAACCTTCAAGATTTTTACATCATAGCTACCAGCAGGTGTTTCAATCGTTGCAACATCTCCTGTTTTTTTACCAATCAAAGCATGGCCAATTGGGCTTTCATTTGAAATCTTGTTTGCAAAGGCATCTGCACCTGCAGCACCAACGATATGATAGACTTCTTCCTCGGTCTCACCAACTTCTTGAACAGTCACAGTCTTACCAATTGCCACTTCATCCGCAGCAACTGCATCACTGTTTACGATTTCAGCATAGCGAATTTTTGTTTCGATTGTTGAGATTTGACCTTCAACAAAAGCCTGTTCATCTTTAGCTGCTTCGTACTCAGAGTTTTCTGAAAGGTCTCCGTAAGAACGAGCAATTTTAATACGTTCAACAATTTCTGGTCGACGAACTAGCTTTAGTTCCTCTAGTTCTTTTTCTAATTTTTCCTTTTCTTCCAAGGTCATTGGATATGTTTTTTCTGCCATTTGTCTTTCCTTTTCTTTTATTTTTCATGAAAACAAAATTATGTGGAAAACCACATAATTTTGTTGTAAGAATTTACTCATTATTAAGATGTGCATTTACATACTTAGCAACGTTTTGGTTATGTTCATCAATATTATTTGTAAAGTAAACATTTCCAGTTGTAACATCTGCTACAAAGTAAAGATAGTCTGTCGTGTTGGCATTAATCACTGCCTCGATAGCCGAAAGGCTTGGACTATCCACTGGTCCAGGCATCAATCCTGGTGTCCAATAAATATTGTATGGTGACTCAATTGATGTATCAATCGCTGCATCTTCTGCTAGAGTTGTTTCTTGACCAAGTTTACCCTGAGCATACAAGATGGCAATATTGGATTGTAGAGGCATTGCTGCATTCAAGCGGTTAAAGAAGACACTTGCAATGTTTCGACGATCTTCATCAGTAGAACCTTCTTTTTCAACCAAAGATGCCAAGGTAAGAACTTCATTTACAGTCAAATTCTTAGCAGTAATCGTTTCATAATATGGTTGTAAACGATTATCCATCGCGGCAATCATTTGCTCAACGAGCTCTTCGATAGTTGTTTCATCGCTGTATTCATAAACCGCTGGGAAGAGGTAACCTTCCAACTGATAAATAACTCCACTATCAGCAGCTGGTAAGCTGGCAAACAATTTTGGATAAGTAGCAACCATTCGATTAATAAAATCTTGGTTGGTCACAGTAGCCATAAATTGTTCTGTGGTAAATGGTGTTTTATCATTTTTATCTTCTGTCTTGGTATTATCTGTAATAGCCTGAGCAATTTGTGTCAGTGTATACCCTTCAACAATCAAAATCTTACCTGCGGCTTCTTTTTGAGCTGTCGGAGTGCCACTTTCTTGAAGTGCTTTGGCGATGTCATCCACAGACATATTTTGTTTTAAATTATAAAAACCACTTTGGAAATTATTATAGCTCTTAATTTTAGAGTAGTAATTAAAAATAGTAGCATTCTTAATCAACTTGTTATCAACTAAAATTTTACCAATTTCTAAAGTTGAAGAGCCTTCTGGAATCTCTACCTGAATAGCTTCTGTAGCTTTGGTATTGACTGGTTCCAGACTAGATTTTACCCACATATAGCCAGTAAGACCTGTCACTAGAACCGCCACTACAATAATCGACATGATAACAGAGACAATGCGTTTAGCGGCTTTATCCTGTTTTTTACGACGTTGCTTGTTTGCTCTGTGCGACGATGATCGTCTAGACTGTGTTGGTTGCATCTGCTCTTCTGTCGCTGCAACTGGAGCTACTGCCTTCGTTGCAACAATTGTTTCTTCCAGTGAGATAACCTCTGTATCACCCGTTACAGCTGATACATCTTCCGTTGGAAATTCCAAAAATGTATCTTCCAAAGAAGACTTCTCTGAAAGGACAGGCTCAACTGGTTCGGAAACCAATGAGCTTGATGGAGCCTCATCAAATTCTACAGTATTAGCCGCTACAAGGTTTCGTAGCTCTTCCAAGTTCCGCTCCACCGTATCTTGAGGAACCGGACTTGAAATGACTTCTTTTTCAATCACAAAAGTCTCTAGAGTAGCCAAAGTTTCTGATGTTGACTCTTCAATACTTTCCGTCATCACTTCTGATTCTTGCTGTTCTTCTGGCAAGTATGAATCAGGGAAGGCAATACCTTCTACTTTTACAATTTCAGTCTCTCTATGGGGGGCTTTTTCTTCGGCAAGACTAGGCTGAAGCTCGTTGATAATTTCGTTACGCTTATCAACAAGAACATCCGCTGATTGTTCCGCCAAACGTTTCACCTTCAATTCTTCCAAATCTCGTAAAATTTGATCGCGGAAGCTTGAAGACTGCGTGTTTTTTTCATTCGTATCCTTTGTCACGCTGTTACTCCTTTCACACAGTTACTATACATTATATCTTAAAGGCTTATGAATTGCAAGAACTTCCCTTTCTACAAGGCTTTCCAGTACATATCACTCCACATTTGTCCTCCAAATTGTGACAAGGAGGGACCAAAGTCTTCAAACTGATTCATTTCATAGTAGCCAATCAAATACTCTTTACAGGTCAGGGAAACTCCTTCAAATCCTCCCGCTAAAGCCACTTCTTTTATGGCTGCCAACAAAAGTGTCCCCACTCCCTGGCCCTTATAGGTATCCGCTACGGATAGACTGGCAATAGCTAGGTGACTGCCTGTCGGCATGTCACTCTCTGTCAAGTAAAAAATATCGTCCGTAACAGTCTGCGAAACAGAAGGACAGGATAATAAATATCCTGCTATTTCCCCATCGTGTTCCATTATTAAGCAGGTTTTACTCAAAGCATTCAGATAAATAGCAAGAACAGACTCAGCTATTTGTTCTTCTTTGGAAAAATTGGCATTTTCAATCAAAACAACTTGTTCTAAATCCGAAGGAGTAGCAAAACGAATTTCCATAATTTTCTCCCTTATATAGAGGAAAAACAGGGGCCATAGGCCTCCGTCTTTCTTTTTATTGGACGTTATTTGTAAGATTTGACAAGAGTCTTTCGAAGGAATATTCATAGGACTGAATATCACCAGCTCCCATAAATACATATACTGCATTGTCATGGTCTAAAAGTGGTGAAGTATTTTCAACTGTAACAAGTCCACCTTTTTTGTTGATTTTAGCTGCCAAATCTTCTACCTTAACCTGACCGTTGTCTGTTTCACGCGCTGATCCATAAATTTGAGCAAGGTAAACTGCATCTGCTCCATTCAACGCATCTGCGAACTCATCAAGAAGCGCAATGGTACGGGTGAATGTATGTGGTTGGAAGATGGCTACCAACTCCTTGCTAGGATACTTCTGACGTGCCGCATCAATGGTTGCAATGATTTCCGTTGGATGGTGAGCAAAGTCATCAATGATAACAGTATCATTGACAATTTTCTCCGTAAAGCGACGTTTGACACCTCCAAATGTCTTCAAGTGTTCTGCAACCAGTTGCAAATCAAATCCAGCAATATAGAGATTGGCAATAACAGCTGTTGCATTCATCACATTATGCTTACCAAAGGTTGGAATTTGGAATTCTCCCAACTCTTCTTCACCATGGCGAACTTTGAATTGTGAACCATTAGTAGAAGGCTTCAAGTCATAGGCAACAAAATCATTATTGTCTTCCAAGCCATAATAGTAGATTGGAGCATTTGCCGTGATACGACGAAGTTGCTCATCTTCACCAAAAACGAAGAGAGCTTTTTTTACTTGCTTCGCATAATCATTGAAAGCATTGAAAACATCCTCTAGACTAGTGAAATAATCTGGATGGTCAAAATCAATATTGGTAATGATGCTGTATTCAGGATGGTATGGGGCAAAGTGACGTTCGTATTCATCGGATTCGAACACAAAATACTGAGCATTTGCCGAACCGCGACCAGTACCATCACCAATCAGGAAGGAAGTATCTGTGATATTGCGCATAACATGTGCCAATAATCCCGTTGTAGAGGTCTTACCATGGGCACCAGCAACACCGAGGCTCGTAAAACCTTTCATAAATTCACCTAGAAATTCATGGTAGCGTTTGTAGGTATAGCCCTGGGCATCAGCATAAGCGATTTCCACATTGTTATCTGGACGAAAAGCATTACCAGCAATCAATTCGACATCTGCTGTAATATTTTCCTCATCAAATGGTAAAATCTGAATCCCAGCTTGTTCAAGCCCGCGTTGTGTAAAGTAGTATTTCTCTACATCACTACCTTGAACCTTATGCCCCATTTGATGCAACATAAGAGCAAGTGCGCTCATACCTGATCCCTTAATTCCGATAAAATGATAGGTTTTTGTCATGTTATTCCTCTTCTATATGTGTCAAATTCAATTCTTGTGCCACTTGGCGATCTCGTTGTTGTCTGCGCTCAGGATAGTTGTAAACCTGACTCTTTCTTAAAAAGTCATACGAATTTTTCTTTATAACCTGCTCCTGTTCTCTATCTTCTTTCTTCAAAGAATAGACAGCTGGCATATCAGCGAGAATATAGTCTGTCTGACGTAGGTTGTCCGCCAAACGTGTCAACCGACCTGCCTTAGATTCAGTTGTTGAAACGACAGGAGGTTTCACCACAACTTTAGCTGGTGCTGGTTTTTCATCTCTTAAGTAGGTTGCTGCTCGTTTTTTCTTCAAGTCTTCTCTAGCCTGTTCACGAGCCAACTGCCCCTGTGTTTTCACTGGAGAAGGCTTCGTTTTAGTCAGTTGCTGAAGGCGTTCCTTGCGAGAATAATGGCTTGGCTTAGCTTCAAACAGAGGAGGCAGGAGCTCATCTTCCGTTTGTGCTACTGGTTTTGTCGACGCAACTCGCTGTGAATCGGTAGACCAGCTAAATTCCTTTTCTTGATAAGGTCCCCTGATATTGCTAATCAGGTCGCTCTCATCATATAAACTCATAATTGGATTTTCTCCAACTAGTACCTCATCATCTGCGACTAGTGGAAATCTTTTTTCATGTCTAATCATAAGTCATCCTTTCGAACCCTTATTATACCATACTTAGGCCTTATTTCCTAATTCTACGCTGAGTCAACTGATTCCGTATCACTCAATCCCTAAAATCTCGCGAATGTCCTCAACCGTCAAATTCGCTCGGCTTTCATTGCCATCAAGGACTGTTTTGACAAGGTTCTTTTTATTTTCTTGCAATTCTTGAATCTTCTCTTCGATTGTCCCTCTAGTAATCAGGCGATAGCATTCAACCTTTTCAGTCTGCCCCATGCGATGAGCCCGACTGATAGCCTGAGCTTCCACGGCAGGATTCCACCAAAGGTCGACTAGGATGACTGTGTCTGCACCTGTCAAATTCAAGCCAACACCACCTGCTTTCAAGGAAATGAGAAAGGCATCTCGACTTCCTGCATTGAAGGCCTGTGTCATTTCTTGGCGTTGGTTAGCAGGGGTTGAACCAGTCAGAGTATAGGATGTCATCCCAATTTCTTTTAGCTGTTCTTCTATTTTTTCCAGCATATTTCTGAATTGGGAGAATATCAAGACCCTGTGTTCACCTTCTTTTAGCTGCAAGAGTAATTCTTTCAAACTATTAAGTTTGCCACTCTCACCACTAAACTCTTCCATGAAAAGGCTGGGTGTATCGCAGATTTGACGTAAGCGAGTAATTCCTGATAGGATTTCTATCTTGCTACGATTGATTTGAGCATCATCTGCGCCAGCTATTTGAGTCCGCATTTGTTGAAGCTGGGCTAGGTAGATGGCTTTTTGTTCATCTGTCAGTTCATTAAGTACATTGACTTCTATCAAATCAGGCAATTCCTGAAGAACGTCTTCCTTATGACGTCTGAGAACGAAGGGTTGAATGGTCCGCGCAATGTCCTTGGCTGCTAACTTACCGAAGTCTTGTTTACCTGGCAATAAACCTGGTAAGACAATTTGGAAAATGGACCAGAGTTCCGTCAAATGGTTTTCAATCGGCGTACCTGAGAGGGCAAAGCAATTCCCAACCTCAAACTCACGCAGTAGTTGTGCAATCTTAGATTGGGCATTTTTCATGACCTGCGCCTCATCTAAAATGAGGTAGTCAAAGCGTTCCTGTCTATAGAGTGCAACATCCTGTCTGAAGGATGGATAGGAGGTAACTAAGACTTGGTGACCATTGGCAATGATCTCTTCACGCTGTTCCTTGTTTCCATGGACAACTGCCACATCTAAACTTGGAGCAAACCGCTTGCACTCATCTAACCAGTTATAAATCAAGCTGGACGGTGCCAATATTAAAACTTTGGAATCTTTTGTCATCCGACTGGACAGAAAGGCGATAGTTTGCAAGGTCTTTCCAAGCCCCATGTCGTCAGCTAAAATTCCACCAAAACCATACGTATCCAGCATAGTCAACCACTTAAGCCCTGTCTGCTGATAATCCCTAAGCGTCGTTGTTACTTCCACATCAGGAAGCGGGAACAAATCTGGCTGAGCTAGATAGCTTGCCATTTCCTCAAATTCCTTGGAGAAACTGACTTGGTTGAATTGTGACAAGGATTGAGCCAATTGGTAACCGGCAAGAGCATGGACTTGTACCTGCCCCTCCTTACCATGACGGGCCCGCAGATAGATTAGGGTTTGACTGATTTTCTTGGTTTCCTCATCAAAAACAAATACCTTACCACTCGGGCTAGTATAGTGGTCCTCTTGATTCAGCAAGGCTGTAATCGCCTGATCGATTTCAGATTGTTCAATACCTGATAAGTCAAACGAAATATCCAAAAGTGAGCCGTTACGCACAATTTCTAATTGAGGTTTGGCTTCAATATATAAAGCCTGGAGCCTTTCTGCTAGATGAACCTGCCCCATTTTTTGTAATATAGGCAATTGTTGTTGGAAAAATGGATAGAGCTCCTGCTGACTAAGAGCTGCTCTCTGGGCATGATATGTCCCCCTAAAGCCAGCTAAACGAATAGCCTGATAGACCCTCTCCAAATGTTGGAAATGGCTGGCAAAAGGCAGGAGAGCCAAATCCTCTTCACTCCTTACCTTACGTCCATCAAAATCCAAAACCAATTGGAGTGATAAACTTTCATTTGCCTCCATCTGAATATGAAATTCTGGCTTGAAATCATGAATGATGAAGCGTTTAGGTGCCTTAACAGTCCCAATTGTCTGCAAATCCAGCAAGCTTAAAGCCAGACGATTTTGGTCAGGGAAATCCACCTGTACCTTTCTCAAACCTGATTCGGTTGGAACAAGTTCGGAAATTTGGTAAATCAGATGTTCTTGATGGCGATTGACACTATAAACCGTGCCATTTACTAAGAGATAGCGCCCATGAAAAAGTGGTCGGACTGGTTTTTCGTGAATAACCATTTCAATCATCTGCGTGTGAACGGTCACCTCAAAATGATAGAGCCCTTCCTCCCCTGTCAACGGAAGAACCATCAAGGAGGAATAGGACTGCTGTTGATAGGAAAAGTTAAAATGTTCTAGCTGATTTAACAGCTCCAACCCCTCCTCAAAATAGGCTTGTGGCAGACGAAAATGTCGTCCAAAATGAGTAAGAATGTCTGAATCTATACCAACTTTCTCTGGTACCAAGGCCCAGAGAAAATCCAGGAGAGCCTGACTTGGTTCATCAAAATTTTCATAAGTAACTTGCTCATAATAATTTTTACCTATCTGATAGTGACCGTTGGCTTTCACAATGCGCAAAAAAGCTCCGATGTCCCGCACAATGTACGAACGTGTATCTGGCAAGCGGGTAATTTTCAAGGTCCAATCTATCTGACGATCATAGGGCAATAAGCTCCCTTCAACTGATAACTGATACTTAAGCCCCAGTTCTGGTTCTGGTTGCAAAATTTCATCTAAAAAGAGACCGCCAAAATAAGTCCGACGGACGGTTTCCTTATGTTGTTCACCATCTTCTTTCAAAGACTGCTTCATATCCTTGCCTGAGGCATCATTTTTTAAAAAATACTCCGTGGCAGCTAGGTGTTGACAGTAGCCCTTACTTTGAAATAACTGGCAACTACACTGTAAATCGCTATCTACATCGCCGTAAGTGAAGCGCTCACCAGCAATATCCAGCACCATCTTTCCATTCTCACTATGAAGAACAGTCAGTTTTCCAGCCTCGTACAAATCAATTCCTTCTTGGCGAATCCGCCCTGGCATCATGCGACCCATTCTAACTCCTTTATCCTTCAACCAATCATCAGCTCTTCTGTAAAATATATCTAATACTCTTCGAAAATCAAAATTATCCGTTGTCAACTTGCCTTGATGAACTCCAGTTCTATCTTCGACTTCGTTTCCTAGGCTACTTTTGATTTTCATTGAGTATAAAATATTATCTTTTCATTATAGCATATTTTCAATTTGAATTGTTTAAATAGGTATCAAAAAAACACCAGTTGGTAAACTGGTGTCTCTAATGAATAGCTAAATAATAAATCGTTGCCTGCCACATTTTCAAGATTGTTTTTCTGCTTTTCCAAAACCAAAATAGAGCAAATAGCAGGAAAACAACTGCCACTACTACGTTAATCAAGCCTTTTCCATCCAAGAAAAACTTGAAAAAGAAGACGGTCACACAAGTAAGCAAGGCAAGGAGTAAGACATGAATCAGAACTCCCAACCAACCTAGCCAATAGCGAAGGCCAAAAGGAGAATACTTTCTTTCATCGAAGTCTGCTAGACCAGCCAAAAACTCAACCAAGATTTCACCGATTATTTCCATATGGTCGGTCCCCTTATTTCATCTGCTGATAATACTTAGTCCGTCGAATTAAGGTTTTGATAGCCCTAGCCAGTAGAATCGTCAACACACTTGCTCCAAATACCAAGAAAAGAAAGATACCAACCAAGAACCTGTCAAAATGGTTGAAAACCATGATGGATCCAACTGCGTAGGTTACAAAATAAACCAAAAGAGTCACTAAAAACACCAATATACACGCAAAGACTCCAAACCAGTAACGAAGACCAAAGGGCTTGTACTGCTTATCTTCATAGTCTACTAGTAGAAGAACAGGAACTGTTAGAAATGCAAACAACATTAGAATGACATTGCCCGCTATCATGGAATCACCTCCTTTTTTTCATTGTAGCATTTTTTACATGGCATGCAAAGAAAAAAGAGGTTTCCCTCTTTTCATTTCTTACTTCCGTTTCCGTGCAATCAAATGAATTGGTGTTCCTTCAAAGACAAAGGCCTTGCGGATTTGATTTTCCAAGAAACGCATATAGGAGAAGTGCATGAGCTCTTCTTCGTTGACAAAAACCACAAAGGTCGGTGGCTTGGTCGCAACTTGAGTCGCGTAGAAAATCTTGAGACGTTTACCTTTATCAGTCGGTGTTGGATTGATAGCAATGGCATCCATGATGACATCGTTAAGCACAGCCGATGGAATACGGGTATTCTGGCTTTCACTGATAGCCTTGATCATCTCAGGCAACTTGTGCAAGCGTTGCTTGGTCAAGGCTGACACAAAGATAATCGGTGCATATGACAAATACTGGAATTGATCACGAATATCGTCTTCCCACTGCTTCATGGTGTGGTTGTCTTTTTCAAGCGTGTCCCACTTGTTGACTACGATAATCATTCCCTTACCAGCCTCATGGGCAAAACCAGCGATGCGTTTGTCATACTCACGAATACCCTCTTCAGCATTGATGACCATCAATATGACATCGGAACGTTCAATGGCACGCATGGCACGCATAACAGAGTATTTCTCTGTATTTTCATAGACCTTACCAGATTTGCGCATACCTGCGGTGTCAATCATGGTAAACTCTTGGCCTTCTGGGTCTGTAAAGTGCGTATCAATAGCATCACGAGTCGTTCCAGCAACAGGTGAGGCAATCACGCGCTCTTCACCCAAAATAGCGTTAATCAAACTTGATTTACCAACGTTTGGACGACCAATCAAGCTGAACTTGATAATATCTGGATTTTCTTCTGCTTCCTGAGCTGGTAGGTTTTCAATGATGGCATCCAAGACATCCCCTGTTCCGATACCATGTACAGAAGATACTGGATAAGGATCGCCAAGACCGAGTGAATAGAAATCGTAGATGTCATTACGCATTTCAGGGTTATCAACTTTATTGACAACCAAAATAACTGGTTTGTTTGTCTTATAAAGGATACGCGATACATACTCGTCAGCATCGGTCACACCTTCTTTGCCTGATACGACAAAGACGATAACGTCCGCTTCATCCATGGCAATCTCAGCCTGATGCTTGATTTGCTCCATGAAAGGTGCATCCACATCATCAATACCGCCTGTATCAATCAGGGAAAACTTACGATTCAGCCACTCACCAGTAGCATAAATACGGTCGCGGGTCACACCTTCAACGTCTTCTACGATAGAAATACGTTCCCCCGCAATACGGTTAAATAAGGTTGATTTACCAACATTGGGACGTCCAACGATGGCGATAGTTGGTAGAGCCATAGCTCCTCCTCTTCTAGTTTACAATAATTTATTTTTTTCTAATAGAGCCCTTGTTTCTGGCTGTTCTGCCTGTCCGAACTGGGCAACCATACGCTCCGACCAAGTTTCTGTCTGACGGGCACCTGCATAGTCTGTCTGAACTTGGTCGTAGGCTTGGATGACTTCCACGCCTTGCTCCACATATTCTTCCTGAAAGACAATGGTTTCACTTGCCAAACGTGGTTTGACAGGGTGGTTTTGGGCTGGTCGCCCCAGTGCAATACAGAAAATCGGATAGGTATAATCTGGCAAGTTGAACAGCTCTGCTATTGCCAAGGCCTTATGGCGAATCATACCGATGAAGACACCACCATAACCCAGGCTTTCAGCTGCTAAAAGGGCATTTTGCCCTGCCAGGCTCGCGTCAACAGAAGAAATCAGGAGATTCTCTGTTCCTTTGACCTCAAAGTCTGAACCATGGAGTTGAGCCGCCTTGCTGGCACGATTATGGTCGCCCACAAAAAACAGAATGGCCTGAGCCTGTAAAACAGCTGGCTGGGGCACCAAATCATAGAGAGCCTGTTTTTTCTCCTCCGACTGTACCACAATGATGGAATAAGACTGGAAATTCTTCCAGCTAGACGCAGCTCGCCCAGCTGAAATAATAGCTTGCAGATGTTCCGCCTCAATGGGCTCTTCCGTAAAACGACGGACGGAAGTATGGTTCAGCATTAAATCAATGGTTTCATTCATCGGCGGTTATTTCCTTTCAAATGCAAATCGCGAGCCAGATAGCGAATCCGCTCCATAACCCGTTTGGCCTGCCAGGTCTCATCACCAGACTTGCCAGATGCAAAATGCCGTTCCAAATCATCAAAGGAGAAATTGGACGTAAAGAAGGTCGGCAGATTTTCCTGCATACGGTATTGCAGAATGACCTGCAGGACATCGTCACGCACCCACGGACTATGTTGCTCCGCCCCAATGTCATCTAGCACCAAGACCTGAGCCATCTTGATTTCATCAATTCTCTCCTTGACAGAACCATCCTTGATAGCATTTTTTATATCTACAACAAAAGTCGGATAGTGGAGCATGGTGGTTGATTGAAGATGGGTCTTGGACAACAAATTGGCTAAATAAGCCATCAAATAACTTTTTCCAATACCGAAGTTACCATATATGTAAAGACCTTTTGGTTTTTCTTCAAAGCGTTTAACAAAATCCGCAATGGCTAACATGACTTCCACACGATTTTCATCGCTCTTATCAATATCCGCCACGGTTACATTTTTCAAACTTGCCGGCATATTAATGAGCTGGATACGGTTCTTGATAGCTTCCAAACGACGGTATTCGACCAATTCTTCTGTCTCAAGATAGGAAACATCCGCGTAGCCCTCATTCATAACCAAAACTGGTTGATACCCCTTAGCAATATAGGATTCATCCTGTTTGACAAAGAGGTCCCGCTGACTGATATATTCCAAAAACTTAGAAATGGAGAGAGTGATTTCCTGCTGGGTCAAACCTTCTTTTTTGATAAAAGCAGCGACTTCAGGATCACTCACTATCTCCTGATAGAGTTGCTGATAAGATTTTGGACTTGGATTGGTTGTTTGCGACAACCTGTCTTGAACTGATTTCATCAGCTACCTCCTTTGTTTTCCATTTCTTCTAATTCGCGATAAAGAGCAGCTAATCTAGCTTGACCTTCCGCCGTTTGTCCTTGTTGAACCTCTTCCTTACTCCACTCAGGCACATTGCTTTTCTGTGGCTGGCTCGGCTTGGTGACAGCTTGACCTGTCTTCAACTCTCTTAGGTAAAGAGCAGCTGCCTCTGCACTGCCAATTCCCTTGTAGGAAAAATCATTACCCAGCTTCATAGCGTATTTTTCATTCAGATTGGCTGAGTCCACCTTGTTAAAGGTATAGAGGACCAAGACATTGATAACTTCATCAAGCAGACCCAAATTTGCCAAATCCGTCAAGCATTTTCGTTCTGTTCCTGTCACAGCTGCCTTGCGTTGCTCCTTGATAAAGGACAAGAAGGTTAGGCTGGATTTTGATTTCGCTTCACGAACAATGGCTTGTTCTTGGGCAGTGAGGTTGGCACTTTCTGTTGGCAATGACTGACGTGACTGCTGCAAGCGTTTGGTCGAGATTGTCTGTCCAATAGCTGTTGCTTTAGCCTGACGATAGGTTTCCAACCAAGTCCAGCCTGCCTGCTCTGCTATGTAACTAAGCGCAATAATATCCTCAGCTTCATCCTGAAAAAGAAGCTTATCCTTGGCCATCAAGGCCTTGAAGGCAGACCAGTCGAAATCATGTTTCGGTTCAAAAACAACTGGAGCCTGCCCATCCATGGTAAAGACCTGAGAAAATGTTTTTGAGATATTCTGTTCCTGATTGGGTAGGTGAACAAGCAGATTCTCCATGCTCGACTCCCCAATCTTTCTTGCCAACAAGTTCTTATACAAGGGTTTCGCTAGAAAACTTTTTACGGTCAGAGGGGCTTGTAGCGCCAAACCTGTTAATTCATCTGCACGATAGAGTTCTAGGAGCCCCATGGCAGTCAGAATATCCAGAGCCTTCTCCAAACGATTCATCCCAAAATCCATGTGATTGAGAATGACAGTCCATTTGTAACGTCCTTGCCCTTGATCGGCAAAACTATAAAAGTAATAATAAAGCGCTAATGCATCAAAACCGATAATCGGCTGGTAGCATTGGCTAAGACTGACAATATCAGGTGTAAACGGGCTGATTTTTATATAGGCAAATAAATCATTTGGTTTCATCTTTTTTTCCCGGTTTTACCTTACTTCCTTTGGAAATCATCTGCTTAAGCAAATTTTCTAGCTCTCCAACATCTTTGAAAGAACGATAAACCGATGCAAAACGCACATAGGTGATTTCATCCAATTCGACCAATTCTTCCATTACCAAATTCCCAATGACATCGGATTCTATTTCACTATCACCTTGTGCTCGAACCTTCTGCTCAATCCGATTCACCACTTCATCAATATCATCGGTTGACACAGGGCGCTTTTGAGCAGAACGAATAATCCCATTGAAAATCTTTTCACGTGAAAACTGCTCTCTAGTTCCGTCTTTTTTCACAACGACTAGAGTTTTCTCTTCAATCCGTTCATAGGTGGTAAAACGTTGACCACATTGGTCGCAGGAACGACGACGACGGATGGTATTGCCATCTTCAGCCTGACGACTATCAATGACACTTGATTTCAAACTCTGACATTTTGGACAACGCATACTCTTTCTCCTACATAAACTTTATCACTTCAGTATAGCATAAAAATGACAAAAATAAAAGAAAGCGAGAATTACTCACTTTCTACCAATAATTCATCTTGCTTCTTCAATCGACTGGCAACCCATTCACGAACCAGGCGGTAGACAACCGCAAAAATTGGGGTAAAGAAGACCATACCAAGTAGGCCAAACAAATTACCACCAATCAAGGCTGCAGCCAGGGTAAATAGGGTCGGAAGACCAACTGATTGACCAACCACGCGCGGATAGATAACATTTCCTTCTATCAGCTGAATAATCTGGAAAAGGGCGATAGACCAGAGTGCCAAGAGCGGATTTTGTACCGCCACAAAGAGAGCACTAATCAGACACGCTGAAAATGGACCGATATAAGGTACAAATGATAGGACCCCAGCCAAAATACCAGCCATGCTGGCATAAGGAATTCCTGAGAGCGAATAACTAACAAAGACAAGCGTCCCAATGATACACGCTTCAACAATCTGACTCATCAAGAATCGGTCATAGGTATCAACAATAACTTCTCCAATATAGTTCACTACTCTGACAGCCTTCTCCGGCAAGGTAGCCTGCAAGAACTTTCTCGTCATCGCCTGCAAGTGTTCCTTGCTCCCTAGAATCGCTAGAGTAAAGAAGAAAGCCATTATCAACGTCATAGTGTTCGAAAAAATCCCTGTCACATTGGACACCAAGCCAGATAAAATCGGTGTGACCAAACTTGAAATAAGCGTTAAATTCTTCAACTGATCCAAAAAGCTGGCAATCTGGTCTCCGATTTGTCCCGACAAAAGACCATTTGATTCAAGAAAATTAGTTAGGGCATTTACCGATTTTGGAATGGCTGTGCTACTAACCGAAACCAGTTCTGAAACAGTCGTCACCAATGTAGGAAGAACAATCACCACCAGTCCTGTCACAATTAAAGCAAATCCAATTAATACTCCAACAATTGCCAAAGACCGCTTGGATTTCTTTAAAAAAGAAATTTTTTCAAACTGATCTTCTAATTTTTTCATGGGAACATTGAGAATAAAGGCAAAAATAGCTCCAATAAAAAGCGAGTTCATACTGCCTAATAATTGTTGAATAGCCCCATAAATACTAGACCAGTTGAGAACAGCTAACAATGTCGCTCCAGATAAGAGTATCAATATGACTTTTTCTTTAAATGATGTATTCATAACTTTTCCATTCTTACTTATTGGCTATTATTTTATCACACGCTTATAGAAAAAGAAAGAGGGAAAGCTTCCCTCTTCTTCTACTCTAAATCAATCGCGCATGGCATATCCGACACCACGAACCGTTTTTATATATGAATCTTGATGTGGCAAATCCAGTTTACCACGCAGATAGCGAATATATACATCGACGACATTGGTCTCAGAAGCCGCTTCATATTTCCAAACACGCTCAAGAAGTTGTTCTCGACTAACAGGCTCTGGGCTATTCATTAAGGTCGCCAACAGATCATACTCTCGACGGGTCAAATTAATCAATTCATCACCTCGAGTCACTGTTCGATTTTGAAAATCAACCTTCAAATCACGATAGGCCGCATGCATGTGAACCTGCTTACAGTTATTGTCAATAAAATCACGACCACGAAAAATCGCAGAGATTTGCTCCACTAAATCACTGATGACAAAGGGCTTCACTACGTAGGAAACAGCATAAGAGAGGACTTCTTCCCCATATTGACTAACTTCTGTCGGCTCAACTACCACAATCATGACCGTGGCTGGTTTTATCGCTAACAGTTCTGTAGCCAATTCCTTGCTGGACATGTCTGAAAGCTGAAAACTCATCAGAATCAAGTCAAAATCCGTTTCATGTGCCAAGGACATAGCCTCTTTCCCTGTCGATGCATAATCAACAAGATAGTCTTTTTTCTGCAATTCCATGGAAACAAAATGCGAGAGATTGCGTTCTTTACCAGCAATCAAAATTTTCTTAGCCATTGTCCATCCTTTTCTATTCTTTCAAATGGTGTAGGAATCGTATTATGACTAGAAAGAAGGGCGCTTCCACGCCCATCTTTTCTATTTTGATTCGCTATACCAGTCGTAATGGAAGATTCCTTCTTTATCTTTACGGTTATAAGTATGAGCACCAAAGTAGTCACGTTGTGCTTGAATCAAGTTCGCTGGTAAGTTTTCAGCACGATAGCTATCAAAGTAGGTAATAGCTGCTGAGAATGTTGGTACAGGAACTCCTGCTTGAACTGCCAAGGCAACGACATCACGAACTGCCTGTTGATACTTAGCTGTTACATCAAGGAAGTACTCATCCAAGAGCAAGTTTGCCAAGTCTTCATCACGTCCGTAGGCATCTGTGATTTTTTGCAAGAAGCGAGCGCGGATGATACAACCTGCACGCCAGATTTTTGCGATTTCACCAAATGGCAAGTTCCAGTTGTTTTCTTTAGATGCTACGCGCAATTGTGCAAAACCTTGTGCATAAGACATGATTTTTGAGAAGTACAATGCTTGACGAATTTTTTCTACCAATTCAGCCTTGTCGCCTTCGTATGCAAACGGAGCTGGTTTTGGAAGAACCTTGCTTGCTGCCACACGCTCATCTTTGTAGGTTGAGATATAGCGAGCAAATACGGATTCTGTAATCAATGACAATGGCACACCCAAGTCAAGTGATGATTGGCTTGTCCATTTACCAGTTCCCTTGTTACCAGCCGCATCCAAAATGTAGTCAACGATTGGTCCATCTTGACCTTGGTCGTCTTTACGTTTCAAAATATCTGCTGTGATTTCAATCAAGTAGCTATCCAATTCGCCTTTGTTCCACTCAGTAAAGATGTCAGCCATTTCATCCACTGACAAACCGAGTAAGTGTTGCATGAGGTCATAAGACTCCGCAATCAATTGCATGTCGCCGTACTCGATACCGTTGTGTACCATTTTTACGTAGTGACCAGCTCCATCTGGACCGATATAAGTCACACATGGTGCTCCATCTTCTGGTGCTTTTGCTGAAATTTCTTCCAAGACATCTGCCACCAATTCGTAAGCTTCTTTTTGACCACCAGGCATGATAGATGGACCTTCAAGGGCTCCTTTTTCACCACCAGATACACCTGTACCGATGAAGTTAATACCTGAGTTTGCCAATTCTTTTGAACGACGGATAGTGTCTTCGTAGAAAGTATTACCACCATCGATCAAGATGTCACCTTCATCCAAGTGTGGCAAAAGTGCTTGAATGGTTGCATCTGTACCAGGACCAGCTTGAACCATAAGCATGATGCGACGTGGTTTTTCGATAGATGCCACAAAGCTTTCCACATCGTAACTTGGTACCAAGTTTTTACCTGGGTTGCTTGCAACAACATCTTCTGTTTTATCAGCAGAGCGGTTGTAAATGGCTACTGAATAGCCACGTGATTCAACGTTAAGCGCAAGGTTGCGGCCCATAACGGCCATCCCTACAACACCAAAATTTGCTTTAGTCATTTGTTTACTCCTCTAATTTGTATCTCTTTTATTATACACCGAAAGCTTAAAATTGACAAGAATTTTCAGATAATTTAACTATCTTGCCAATCTGAGTTAGTCCTCATCGCCAAACAACCCTTGTAATTGGGCAAAAGGACTATTGGCTTCTTTTTTCTCTTGAGCTTTTTGTTGAAAATCTTCCTCAGTCATTAAAGCCCAAGCTTGACCAGATGGTAGTTCCTGTCCAGCTTCTTCTTCAGGTGTCAAGACTTTGATTGGTATAGCCAGTAAAATATTATCTGCTACACTCTCATCAAGGACAATGTGGTCATTTTCTACTACCAGCACCATATCCTCATCAATCAAATCTTGTTCTTTAAGAACTGCTTCATTGGCAACAAAGAGTTCATTGACGTTTTGGACCTTATGCAAAACAACTGGTTGCAGAGAGCGACTGGATGCCAAGGTAATATCGTAAGTCATCTGATAGTCCAAGAAAAAGAAACCTGATTCAAAGCGGATATTTCCAGTGACTTGGACTGGCGACAAGCCTAGAACTTCACCATTTCGAGCTTGCAATTCTTCCTGTAAATCCAAGGTTTTATCAAAGGAGATTCCATCTGGATTTTTCTGAATATCGTAAATATGAAACATTGTATTCCCCTATTCAGCTAGTTCTGTGATGTAGTTGTAGACTTCTTGTCCAGCAACTGCACCATTTCCTACTGCCGTTGCAATCTGACGAAGTTGATTTTGACGAATATCACCGATGGCATAAATGCCTGATTGAGTCGTCTCCATCTTTTCATTAGTGATAACCCAACCAGCTTCGTCTGTAATTCCTAGGTCCGCAACTGTATCAGTCATCGGATCCAGACCGACATAGATAAAGACACCACCGAAATCAAGTTCACTGACTTCTTCAGTTTTCACATTTTTGATAACCACGCTTTGTACACGTAAGTCATCACCCTTGATTTCTTCGACTACGCTATCCCAGATAAAGTTAATTTTTTCATTGGCAAAGGCGCGGTCTTGGATGACCTTTTGAGCACGAAGTTGGTCACGTCGATGAACAATCGTCACAGATTCCGCAAATTGTGTCAAGAAGAGCGCTTCTTCAACGGCAGAATCTCCACCACCGACAACCAAGAGTTTTTGTCCACGGAAGAAAGCGCCGTCACAGACTGCACAATATGAGACACCACGGCTATTGTATGTATCCTCACCTGGAATACCTAACAAACGGTGTTTTGCCCCCATGGCTAGAACGACTGTCTTTGTCTCCAAAACACCATCCTCAGTAATCACTTTCTTAATTTGTCCTTCTTCTTCGATACGGACTAGGGTGCCAAAAATATGGTCCACACCGAATTTTTCCAAGGGTTCAAACATTTTTTCAGCCAAGACTGGACCTGAAATATGGTCATAGCCTGGATAGTTTTCAATTTCCGCGGTATTGTTCATCTGACCACCATAAATACCACGTTCCAAAAGAGCTACCTTTAAATTGCTACGCCCTGCATAAAGAGCTGCAGTCATCCCCGCAGGACCCGCACCAATTACAACTGTATCGTACATATACTTTTTCCTTCTACGCTTTAAACATTAATAAGATTCCCACTACTCCAAAGGCCGCAATGGGGATTGTCATCACATTAATCATCAACAAATCAAACAAGAAATCTTGTCGTTCTTGCAAGGTTTTATCCACACCCTTTGTCGCACGCCAGATAAACCAGACCAGACTAGAAGTGATAATCAACAAGGAAGATATTAGCAATCCTTGTAAATAAAAACTTAGAATGTTTTGTAACATCTTTTTCCTCGATTACTTTAAAAGGTTTGACGCTTGGCTTTACGTTCTGCACGACCTTTTGCACGCGCTTCAACTCGCTTGGTCTTGCGACGTTTTTCATCAACAGCCCATTGAATTTTCTTCTTGTAGCCTGGTTTGACTTTTTTCTTTTTCTTCTTGACCAAGCCAATCATTTCCAAATCTAGTTTTTCACGAGATTTTTCACGGTTAGCACGGCGGTCACGGTCGTAGGTATCGACAAATTCGCCATTTTTCATTTCTTTTGGCAAGAATTTGATATTGAGTTTTTCTAGCTCTCGAATATCTGCATCATCGCTTGGCTGATAAAGGGTAATGGCAATACCTGATAGACCATTACGACCTGTGCGCCCCACACGGTGAACAAAGAAGGAAAGGTCTTGCGGAATAGCATCATTGATGACATGGCTGACACCTTCAATGTCAATACCACGTGCTGCCAAGTCTGTCGCTACAATGTATTGATAATCCAAGTTCTTCACCTGGTTCATAATCCGCTTGCGTTCACGTGGAGGAATGTCCCCATGAATCTTTGCAACGCGTAGACCATTCGCAGTCAAATAGCTATGCAATTCATCTGCACGTGTCTTTGTATTGACAAAAATCATGGCCAAGTAAGGTTGCATGAGCTTGGTTACTTCCAAGATTTGAGCATTACGGTCACGCCCCTTGGTTGAAATCAGCCAGTTTTCAATGGTATCTGAAATAACCGTATGGGTCTTGATTTGTTCCATGACTGGATTGGATAAGTATTTTTTCAAAAACGGTTGGAGTTTCTGCGGAATGGTCGCTGAAAAGACCATAAATTGCAAGTCTTTTGGCAGGCTGCCAGCAATCTTATCAACTGTTTCTAAAAAGCCCATGTCCAAGGTCATATCTGCCTCATCAACCACAAAGGTTTTAGCCTTATGGATAGCAAGGTCACCTGATTTGACCAAGTCATAGATACGCCCCGGTGTCCCAACAACAATGTGAGGCTGCCCAGCTTGAAGCTTGTCAATTTGACGGTTCTTATCCGTACCGCCAACATAATTGGTCACACGAACTTCGATGTCCGAATGACTAGCCAACTGGCGTGCCGCTTGATAAATCTGAGTAGCCAGTTCACGAGATGGGGCTGTAATAACAGCCTGAACTTGGTCCAATTCCTCATTTAATTTTTGGAAAATCGGAATCAAGAAGGTATGAGTCTTACCCGAACCTGTTTTTGATTCCCCTATCAAGTCTCGCCCTGACAAAACAACAGGAATCAATTTCTCCTGAACCTCTGTCGGCTGGACAAAGTTAATTTCTTTCAAAGCCTCCTGAATATAAGGCTTGAGTTTCATATCTGTAAATTTCATAGTTTCCTCTTTAATTGTGCTACCTTCTATTATAGCACGATTTGGAGTGACAAGCAAAAAGGACGGATGCCCGCCCTAATCAACTCTCGCTTGCTTCAGTAAATTCTGCCTCAATAATTCCAAGTTCCTTCTCTTCTTCCAAACTTGCTTTAAAGGCCTCAGTGAGTTCTAATTCGCCATCAAAATCACCATTTATTTTTTTCACAAATGTGTCTGCCAACATCCCTCCCATGGGCTGGAAGGTAAAATAGGTCAAACCTCCTGAAATCAGACCACCCAAAATAGGGACTGCATTGGCAATGGTCTTTTCAACAGTCTTTTTGGTAATTTTCACACCAATCACTGCGGCTACCTTTTTCACCAAGGGATACCAAGTTGTCTTGGTCAAAGCCTGCATAGCTACTTTTTTACCGATATTAGCTCCGACTGTCTTGGATACTTTATTGAGAAGAACTGCTGAACCACCTGCTCCAAACATAACACCAATGTAGGCAATAATGCGGATTTGAACCTCTTCTGAAATTTCCTTCCCTTCACCAACAAATAATTCATCTTCACCAAAAAGATAAGCGATTTGTTGCGACAAATTCAAGGCAAAACCAAAATACTGAGCTATATCAGCAGTACCTGCCGCCACCGCTGTAAATGGATTCCCCGGTAAACCAGCTGCGAAAGAAATCAAAGATGTTTTCGTAGTCATATCATTAATGATTTTTTCAGCTTCCTTACGCAAAGCTTTTGTAGTGAAGACCGCCGTTGGTCCATCCGTAATAATTTTATCTAGATAGGGACTATCTTTAAAACGAGTCTTCAAAAATTCTTCCCGATTGACTTTAACCATAGGAAGTTGACTAGCAGCTGTCATGGTTTGAATAACCACTCCATATAACTGTTCTTGATTGAATTGTTCCATTTTTATCCTCCACCAATTCTCTCTCTATTTTACCCCCCCCCGACCATATTTGTCAAGGTAAAAAAACAGCATTTCTGCTGTTTCTGACATTTTATAGATAAAGAATAGCTAGGGTAATCAAGCTCATGATGAGACCGACTGACCAGAGGAAAAAGTCAACTTTCCACTCGCTCCATTTTTCAGCTTTTCCAGTCAAACCTCCGAGCTCCAAATGGTGATGGAAAGGAGTCATACGGAAGATACGACGACCTTCTCCAAAGCGTTTTTTAGTGTATTTAAAATATGAAACCTGCAACATAACAGAGGACGTTTCAATGACATAGACCAGGCCGATAAGGAGGAGGGTCCATTCCTGACGGAGGGCAATTGAAATAGTTGCCAACATACCACCGAGAGCCAAGCTTCCCACATCCCCCATGAAAATCTTCGCTGGTTTACGGTTATAAACAAAGAAACCGAGCAAGCCACCAATCATGGTCACACAAACTAGAAGAATATCAAATTTTTGCTCATTGAAGGCGATGACAGAGTAAGCTAGAAGGCTGATAACAACTGAGATAGAAGCCAATCCATCAATACCATCTGTCAAATTAACTGCATTTGAAAAACCGACCAGCCAGAACAGAACAAATGGGAAATAGAGAACTCCCAAATGTATCATGTGACCAAATACATTCAATTCTCCGCCACCTGCTCCTCTTACGTGGACAAAGTAGAAGACAATCCCTCCTAAAATTTGTAGAGCAAGCTTTTGTTTAGGATTAAGACCTTCATTTATCTTACGGAAAATTTTTAAAAAGTCATCCAAAAATCCTACTACACCATAAAGGGCAAGGATGAAGAGGATGGCAAGGACACCACCCGTCAACAGTTGAAAGGCCGTTGCGAACAACAAGCTGACAAGAATCGCAACAACGAGAAAAACGGTTCCCCCCATTGTTGGTGT
This sequence comes from Streptococcus sp. 2018110, assembly GCF_019754115.1. Classification (NCBI taxonomy): domain Bacteria; kingdom Bacillati; phylum Bacillota; class Bacilli; order Lactobacillales; family Streptococcaceae; genus Streptococcus; species Streptococcus sp. 2018110. The sequence goes on from NZ_JAIJZO010000009.1 coordinate 37,413, forward strand.
GCCTGCCTTAAACTGATGTTGTTTCACATCTTCGTGCATCTGTTGCCCCTCGATGCGTTTGGCTTGATAAAATGTAATAAATCGTGGGATTAAGAGAACGGTTGCTAGAAAAGCTACCAATCCCGACATAAGTGCGAATTGCATGTTAGTCTCCTAAGGTTATTGTTATTTTCTTTGTTTTATTCAAAGCGGTACCGACCTCTACACTTTGGTCGACCACTTTTGAACCCGTTCCTTTATAGGTCACTTCGATACCAGTCCATTCAGCAAATATATCCATATTCTCTTTGGTGATTGCGTACAGGTCTGGCATTTCTTCGAATTTATTTGTCAAGAGTAGAACCTGTTGGTTGGCGATTACGTTACTTCCCTTTTCGACTGAAACTTTTTTAATTTCAGCACCGTTTCCAAGGATAACTGGTTGAACTAATTGACGGCGAAGTTCCTCAGCCGACTCGCCTGGTGCCTTACCAATGAGGTCTGGCAATTGATACTCTGTCTCATTAGCGACCTGTGCCAATGCTGGTGCAGGTGAATCCAGATTCAAATTGTCTTTCAACAGCATCGCTTCTTTCAATGTAGGACTGACAATATCACGCCAAGACAGGACATTCAAAACTTCCGGTTGGCGAATGGTCACATACATGATAAATTCAGGATCCTCAGCAGGGATCATGGCTACTACAGAGTTGATGTAGGCACCTTTAATGTACCCTTGACCATCTTCGCTGGCAATTTCCGCCGTACCTGATTTAACTGCAATATCATAGCCATCAACTTGAATTGCAGGTCCCTGTAAGTCATGTGAGTAGAGCGTACCATAAACAGGGTCAGTACCGACATTTATCATATAGCGAAGTGTGTCATCGGCAGCTTGTTCAGAAACTGGATTTCCCACTTCTTCTTTCGAAGAAACTCTAGCTGTATCTGTATTAGGGTTATAAAGAGCTGAGATGAATTTAGGCTCTAGCATAATACCGTTATTCGCAATGGCGGTAAAACTACGAAGCATCTGTGCCTGGTTTGCAGAAATACCCTGACCAAACGATGACATGGCGATAGAAACAATGTTATCCTCTGGTACCATTCCTGGTGCCTCGTCCCCCATACCAAAACGCGTTGGGTAGCCAAAGCGGAATTTAGCGAGGTAATTTAGCCATTTTTCATCTCCCATCTGTTGCTGCAATAAGGTCATCCCAACGTTACTGGATAGGGAGAAGCCTTGCGCATAATTGAGAGTCACAGCTGAATAACCTGCATTGAGGGTCCAGTCATTGATTTTCGCATCTGCGATAACGTACTCATTATTGGTATAATAGGCATTTGGATCAAAGGTTCCATTATCGATAGCTGACGCTACTGTTAGCACCTTCATTGTTGAACCAGGCTCAAAGGCCTCTTGGTATAAGAGTGACCGCTCTAGCAGTCCTTCTTGTCCCAGACCTTCTTTGGTATCTGAATCATAGCTTGGCCTTTGGGTCGTCGCCAGTATTTCACCCGTCTTGGCTGAAACCAAAGTTGCATTCGCATATCGCCCTCTGGCGTTATCAAAGAAGGTATTCATATTGGTTTCAAGAGAACGTTGTAGATCGGCTGAAATGGTCGTATAGACATCCTGCCCATTTACTGTCTCTGTTTCAACCTTTTCTGTCCCAGGTAGGACACGGCCTTGGCTATCTTTCTCGTAAATAACCTTTCCATCTTGACCAGCCAGAATATCATTCAGATAATATTCCAAACCACTCACACCCTGTAAACTATGACTACCATCCTTGTTTTCAACCGGATTAGCTAACCCGACAAAAATTGAAGAAAAATTTCCATTCGGATACATCCGTCCTGGACTAGCATTAAAGGCAATCCCTTCAATACCTGCCGCCTTCATCTCTTCTTGGATTGAAGACATCGTACTATAGGAGATATTCTTACCTAAGGTCCCAAAGTATACCTGCTTCAGTTCAGGTTGATTCAGCTGCTCCATAACATAAGCCGTCTCCATTCCGAGATGCTTTTTAAAGATTTCTGCTACTTTGCTGAACTGAGAAGACTGCACATACAAAACTTTTTTCAGTTCTGACACATATTCTGTGTCAATGATGGCATAGACTGTATAGGTCGTTGAATCTTCCGCAATAGGAATTCCTGTACGGTCGTATATCGTCCCCCGTTTAGCTTGAACGGTAACTTCACGCTGGTGTACCGCATCAGCTCTTTCTGACAAATCCACCCCAAATTTACTATCGGTGCCGATAATATAGGCAAAGTTGATTAAAAAGAGAAAAAAGACGAAAACCGTCAAAAGAAGTAGGCTCTGTCCTACTCTTCGACGATTTTTTGACGGAACATATCGTTTTTTCAAGACATACCGCAAGAGTTTATTATTTCTTCTGGGCATTATTCGGCTACTCCAATATTGTCATTATTAAAAGTTAATCCAGCTTTTTCAGCAATTTCCATCAATCGAGCTGAACGTGTCAATTCATTGACAGCTTGCTTTGCATCGTTGATTTCAATCTGTTTTTGGCTAATATCTTGATTGACTTTGGCCATCCCAGATTGAAGCTGCAAAAGCCGCGTTTGCATAAAGATAATTCCTATGGCAAGGGCTAATCCAGATAATACGATGCTTGAATAGAAGGCTTTTTCTACACGTGTGAAGGTTCTAATTTTATCACCGATAACTCGCATAGTGGCTTCTCTACGTTTTTCTTGCAACATAGACTCTCTCCTATTTATGTACTTTCTTAGCTACACGCAGTTTGGCTGAATGCGCGCGATTATTTGCCTCTAATTCTTCTTGACTAGGTAAGATAGGCTTACGATTGACCAATTCAAGCGGCGCCTTCAAATCATCTGGAATAAATGGCAACCCTTTTGGAACATCAATCGTACTTGCTTCTTTGAAGAGTTGTTTGGTCAAACGATCTTCTAAAGAATGGAATGTAATAACAGAAATCCGTCCATCCAGAGCCAATAAGTCAATGGCCTGCTGGATAGATTCATCTGCTGCTCCCAACTCATCGTTGACCTCAATCCGAATAGCTTGGAAAATCTGCTTAGCAGGATGCCCCTTCTTCTTAAGTTCCTTGGCTGGCTTGGCAGATTTGATCAGCTCTGCCAACTCAGTCGTTGTTTCAATCGGCTTGACCGCACGCGCCTGTTCAATCTTACGAGCAATCTGCTTGGAAAATTTATCCTCACCATATTTAAAGAAAATTCGTACCAAGTCGTGATAGTCATAGTTATTGACCACATCATAAGCCGTCAAATGTCCCTCACGATTCATCCGCATATCAAGCGGAGCATCTTGTTTGTAAGAAAAGCCACGCTCCCGCTCATCCAACTGTGGACTAGACACTCCTAAATCATAACAAATCCCATCAATCTCTGTTACACCTAGCTCTGCCAAGCGAGTCTTGAGATTGCGGAAATTATCCCTGATAAAGGTCACTTGTCCCTTTTCAATGTAGGATGCCAAGCGAATATGGGCATGATCAATAGCAGTCTGATCCTGATCAAAGGCATAAAGATGCCCCCCATCCGTCAACTGACTGAGCAGATACTCACTATGCCCTGCTCCACCCAGCGTTGCATCCACATAAATTCCATTTGGTTTGATGTCTAACATATCGACTGTCTCATGCAAGAGAACAGTTGTGTGATTAAATTCCTTGGTCATATCTTTTCTATTGTACCACAAATTAAAATAAAAAGTTGTTGCAAACTTTTTACAAAAAAACTGTCAAATATAGTTGACAACTTATATGAACAGGTATATACTAACAGTAAAGAAACATGTCACATATAGTTGACACCAACAGGGAGGTCCCCTCATTTTTTTACAACCAACTGTCGCATATAATTGACATCGCATCTAAGGATAGCTAGTCTATCCTCTCTCTTTACCATAGAATGTCGCATATATTTTACACGAAAGGAGAACCCATGAACCGTGTCAAAGATTATCGCCTACTGCTAGGGATTTCCCAGCTGGATCTTGCCAAAGCCATCGGCGTATCCAGGCAAACCATCAACATGATTGAAAACAACAAATACAACCCCTCGCTAGACCTCTGTATCAACCTAGCCAAAGCTTTACAGACCGATCTCAACAGCCTCTTTTGGAACGATTAGAAAGGAAGAAACCCCATGAAAAAGAATGTACGTCAAGCTCTTATCTCTACCCTTATTTTTATCCCGCTCTTTGTCCTCTTTCAGCTTTGGGGCAATAGCAGAGCAGACATCTTGCACACCATCAGCCAAGCAACATTCTGGGTGAAAGTGCTGATTGCTGGAACTGTCTACTTCCTCGGATTATCTTACCTGCCACTCATTTTTCGTCGTAAGTAAATAGGAGTATCGTATGAAAAAGGAAACCTTTCAAGATAAATTAATCAAACGATTTTACGGTATCGCTGGTCCCCTAGATGAATACCGCAAGCAAGAAGCCTTCCGACTAGGCAATACCTGTTTTATCCTGCTCTTTTGGGGCACCATGGCTCTTACCCTACTGGCACTTGCCCTATCCAAACGCTACCCAGAAGTCGTTGCCTACGGCTACCCAACTGCTCTACTCCTATCCACTCTTTCCTCCAGTATGTATATGACATCCAAGATGCGCCACAGCCAAGTGGACAGTCTAGATGTAGAAGAACTGACTAGCAAGGAACAGAAGCAACTCAAGGGAGCAAGTTTCAAATTCGCCCTCTATTTCACTACCGTTATGTACATTTGGGTGGTTGTTTTCGGTGCCTGGATGGAGGGGCTCAACCCTCTCGACCATTTATTTGACCTCCGAAAATTCCTGTCAGCCTGTCTAGGTGGTATTTTCACAGGCATTGCTCTTGAAATCATGTTACGCAAACGCATGAAAAAGGCAGAAAAACTAACTGTCAGCTCTGCTATTTCCAAAGAAGAACCCAAATGGATCAAAAATATGATTAAACGTTTTTATGGTGTCCGCGGTCCTTTAGACGAATACCGGCGCAGCCAGGCAGATGCTATCGGCGGACAGGCCTTTATCTACTACTTCTACTTCCTAGCTCTTGGAAATGCTGTCGCCTACTTCCTAGCTATCCGCTATTCTCTGGAGGTGGCTACCTACTATCCAATGATCATTGCCTTCTTCAGTATTATCCTAATTGGTATCGTTAATATGCGTACCCTCCATGCTGACTTGCCCCAATATGACTTGGATGAGCTTAGCCCTGAGGAAAGACAAGGCCGGCCTCTTAACCCATTTCTTTGGGGACTGGGAGTTGCCCTGCTATCTAGCCTCTTTGCTGGGCTGGCAGACCTCTTTAGCCTCCAGCTTCCCTTACTGGATTCTATCTTCCACGTAAAATCCCTCCTCTTCGGTGGCATGATAGGCCTCTTTGCCAGTCTAGCCCTGTCTGCCATTGCCTATCTGCAAAAACTGGAAGCAGATACTGCCAAGAAAAAATAAGGAATTATAGTCTTTCAGTTTGCTTTTAGTACTAGGCAACGAGTTGAAGACAGTACTGGAGTACGGCAAAACGAGTTAACGACGTAATAAAAGATAAACTGAGCGACTATAACACCATGAATAAACCTTTTACACCAAAACAAACCTGTCGATTTTTCGTTCTCTTTTATAGTTTACTTTCTGCCCTCTTCATCTACTCTTACATGGTCAATGAGCCAATTAGCGGTTCATTCTTGCTCATGCTACCGACCATTCAGATCATCAAAGCCTATAAAACAGCCAAAGAAAAACGCTACTTTATCATCCAAGCCATCTTTGCCCTGTTTGCCATGACCGTGACCTATTCCATGGGCATTTGGCTAGGGCATGTCAAACCACTTGCTCTCATCCTTCCTGCTGGATTTGCTCTGGCTATTCTTTATTGGATTTATTTTAAGGGAACTATATATCTGTTTACACCAGACACAATATGTAGTATTTCGACAACATCAAAAAAGACGACTTCCAAGCTAGGAAATCGTCTTTTCTTCTATCTTGACTATCAATAATATCTTCTCAGTTTATCCTGATTTTCTTTAAAAAATTCTTCTAGCCAGTCCATCCCATAGGCATGACTGAAGCCTTCTAGGAGAACGGAGAAATCAATGCTATCAAACCCCATTTTCTTCAAACCATCAAAGGTATTAAACGGAGAACGGAAGTGTTTGTATTTGATAATTGCTCCAATATCTTTCAAATCCTGCTCTCTTGTGCTAACCATCTTCATACCCAATACGTATTCAATTGGAGCAACTAAAACAGTTAAGTTTTCGAATGAATATAGGGTCTCACACAAATGTAATGGTGGCTGTCTGTTCATGTTTGCCACATTATTATTGAGCCATAGTTCTTCGTCAGTATTCAAATTAAAGCGTTGCCCTACACGAGCAATAATTTCGTTGATTTTCTGACTTTCTTCATAAAAAGCATCTACATCTTGTGTAGCTCGCAAACCATGATACTCTAAAACATAACCACCAACACAAATAATGGTTAAATGAAGATTGGCTTGAGATAACTCTTGGTTCAAGGCTTCAAAAACAGGTTTCATTTTATCCATGTCTGTATTTCTCCATCATTTTTTGTACATTGGTTAATTTGGCAGGCTTATTTAACGAAACCACATATTCATGAGTTGGTGTATGCTCTTGAATAGCATATTTCAAACTAACCTTTTGAAAATCTGTTAGTTCTTTAGAAGCTAATAACTTTTCGACATCTTCTTCTGTCAAATAAGAATAGTCTTCAAAAATAACTTTTCGCAGATAGCGAAACCAGTGACTAGCATTAAACCGTGATTGCTCTGATGCCTTTATCATGTAGTCGTACCAATCCATCTTGCACCTTCCTTATCTTCTTTTTCTCATCCCCTCATCTTCTTTAGGATAATAATTTAGAGCCTGTTGCAATTTTAAATCAAAACTGGAAAGTTCTAGCTTTTCTTCCTCAAATGGAATCTCAGGTAGTTTAAACTGAAACTTTTTGTAAAAGAAAGTATCAAATTCATCTTTATTATCTGAAATATCTACTAAAGTATCTAACTCAGAAAGTCGAGCTTGTATGCTAATTTTTGTAACTTCTCCAAGTTTTTGATAAATCGCACAATAGGATAGGTCTTGGAAAAATTTTCGGTGTGATTTAACTACTTCCTGAGTGTAAGGGCAGTCATAGTAACTAAGATATTTGGTGTAAAAATTATCAGAGAGAGAAATTTGATAATCTACTAGCTTATTATCAATTGTTTTAGAAACTGTTCGCTCCATTTCTGCATGTAGTTTATCCATGGACTAACTCCTTGTATGTAGTACGAACTTCTGAAGATGACAATAGAAGATTGAAACAGTCGTTGTCAGCCATGCCTCGGGTATTATAACGAAAGTCAAACTCATCTACATAATCTTGTAGATATTTCTTAGACCAAGAATGGTAGATTCCCAGTACACCACGTTTGAGACCTGCCCCAAAACCTTCAATCGTATGTGTATAAACATCATCAATTACATATTCACGAGCACCATGATTTACAAAAGCATGGTCGTACATTTTCGCAACTTTATTATAACCTAACCATTCATCAGTGTAAAGCTGGGCAGCGTCTTTCACAAATTTTACGATTTGTTCTGTTAAAGTTTTTGTGCCTGTATCGGTTACTTTATAAGTATTCAATTTTCCTTCTCGTGCAACCATACCAACAACTTGGATTTTATCTTTTAGGGAGAGACCTTAGGCGTTTTTAACTTTTTTTGAGTTATGGTGATTCTTATTTTTACCACCGATATAGGTTTCATCTACTTCTACAATCCCATCCAATTCATTACTATTTTCTGAACCAAAACATCTACGAATACGCTCTAACATAAACCAAGCTGTTTTTTGAGTAACATGGATGTCTTTTGAAAGTTGAACAGAAGAAATGCCTTTTTTGTGGGATGTCACCATCCAAATGGCAATAAACCATTTTTGAAGAGAAACTTTAGTATTATCAAACATTGTACCCGTTTTAACGCTAAAATATTTGCCAGTATTTTTACATCTGTATTTACCATTTTTACACTTATAAACCTTAGAGGTCTCATCAAAAGGGCTGACTACATAGCCGTTCCAGCGAATTTTTTCTAAATGTTGCTCACAGTAATAATCGTTTGGAAAAGCATTCATCAAATCATACAATGATTTAAATTCACCTAGCATCTTTTTACTCCTTCTTTATTCTAAAACTATTATATCACAAATAATACAAAAATAAATATTATGGTGTAATAATGGATATGATTATTTTCAAGACTAGTATTTTGTGATATAATAGTGTTATAAAAATAGCAAAGGAATTGATTTGTATGAACGCAATCACAGCTCACAGCTCACAGCTCACAGCTCACAGCTCACAGCTCACAGCTCACAGCTCACAGCTCACAGCTCACAGCTCACAGCTCACAGCTCACAGCTCACAGCTCACAGCTCACAGCTCACAGCTCACAGCTCACAGCTCACAGCTCACAGCTCACGCTGATTATGTAATCGGACGTGTTTTTTGTCAAGCACTAAAACAGACTTTTTCACATTTTTGTGAGAAAGTTTTTTATGTTGTCTTGGAAAGTGAGGTGCTTGTATGAGTCAGGCATTGGAAACAACGATTCAGCAAGCACTTCGAGAGGTGACAGAAAGTTTTGGTGAACGCTATGTAGTTAACGGACTTTTGAAGAAAGATGCTATTATCACAGATTTGGATAACTATGAAGTCAATTTAGTGAAGCAACTTCTGGAAAATCAAATTCTAAAAGATGCCTTCACTGAAAATATTGCTAATACGACTATTTTAAAAATCAATGATATTATTCAAGTACTTGAAACAGATGAATATTGGTCAAATTCATATACTCGTTACATTAATAAAATCGGTCTAACAATAAATAATCGCTATTTAGACGAAGTAACAGATGTCGTCCTAGATTTTCCTTACAAAGATACCGTATTAAAGGCAGGAATGAGTAAGGAAGATGTTTCTAAAGAAGATGCTCAAGAGCCCTTTTTAAATGCAATCGTTGCTAGAGAAGAGATTGATGTTCTCCTTGACAATAAAATTTTCAAAAATGCTAAAAAGTATGGCGAAAATGGTAGTTCTGATGTTTCTGAAATCAAGGATACCGATAATCTGATTATCAGGGGAAATAATTTACTTGCACTTCATAGTTTAAAAAATCGCTACAAAGGGAGTGTAAAACTGATTTATATTGACCCTCCTTACTATTTCATCAAAGAAAAAAAAGAAGATACCTTTGCTTATAATTCCAATTTTAAGTTGTCAACTTGGTTGACTTTCATGAAAAACAGACTTGAAATTGCTAAAGAACTATTAGACAAAGATGGAGCTATATTCGTACAGATTAGTGATGACGGTGTTGGTGAGCTACATGTCTTGCTGAAAGAAATTTTTGGTAAAGAAAATTTCATCAATAAGATTACTTTGAAAACAAAGTCTCCTTCTGGTTTTGCAAGTGTAAATCCAGGAGTGTTTGAGACAGCAGAATATATCTTATCATTCGCTAAAGACAAATCAAAATGGAAATACAATCCTCAATATGTTCGTTCCGATTATGATACTAATTATAATCTCTATATATCAAATAAACATGAACATTTTTCAAAATGGGAAATTGAAAATATTGGTGAGTACCTAGCTAGACAGCAAGGTTATGAAAATAAGAGAGTAGCTATCAAAGAATTAGGACGTTCATTTTTTGATAATTTAGTTGCAGACTTTGCCCTAGAACATGCAGACTCAGTATTTCGTTATACAGCTATAAACAATAATGCAAGTAATCTTTTGGTTAAACTTAGAGATAAATCTAAAAAAGAACCTGAGATGGTGTTTTTTCAAGCTCGGGATGAAAACTACGATGTTTATGTCAAAAACGGTCAAGAAATTGCATTCTACTCCAAGAAAATTAGAAAAATAGATGGAGAACGTGTCCCAAGTATTCAGTTATCAAATATTTGGATGGACACTCCTTATGAGGGAATCGCTAAAGAAGGAGGGGTGACCTTAAAAGGTGGGAAAAAACCAGAAAAACTCCTTAGAAGAATTATTGAACTAGCTACCAATAAAGGGGATTTAGTTTTGGATTATCATCTGGGGTCAGGAACAACAGCTGCTGTCGCCCACAAATTGGAACGGCGATATATTGGACTTGAGCAATTAGACTATGGTGAAAACGATAGTGTTGCACGATTAAGTAGAGTTATCAATGGAGATAAAACTGGCGTCTCTAAAGCTATCAACTGGTCTGGTGGAGGTAACTTTATCTATGCAGAATTGATGGACAAAAATTCAACTTTTATTGATGCTGTCCTCAATTCTAACAACTCAGATGAATTAAAAGTTATCTTTGATGACATGAAAACCACTCTTGATTTTGATTTCAGAGTAGATTTGCAGGAAGTCTCAAAAACTCTTTGGGAGCAAGATTTCAAGACACAGAAAAAAATCCTTGTGCAGATTATTGATAAAAATCAGCTTTATCATAACTATTCTGAAATTGATGATGAATCCATTAAATCACAACTATCTCAATCAGATTATGATTTCAATAAGAGTTTTTATGGAGAAAAATGATGGTTAGAAAAGCAAAGCCAAAAGAATTGACCTTTGAACTATTTGATGAACTAAAACATTTGGATATGGATATTTTGCACGAAGAGGCTGGATGGGAGTTGCCACGATATATCATAGATAACCTCAAACATATCCCTCGGTCATATCAGAGTGAAGCTATCCGCTATTTCCACTATACGCAGACGTCAGAAATCTTCAAGCATCGCAATCTGAATCAACTTATGTTTAACATGGCTACAGGGGCTGGGAAAACAGATTTGATGGCTGGTTTGATCCTCTATCTTTTCAAAGAGAAAGGCTATCAGAACTTTCTCTTTACGGTTAATACCAACGGAGTTTTGAGTAAGACAATTGACAACCTGACAAATGTTCAGTCGGCTAAGTTTCTTTTCAATTCGCACATCGAAATTGATGGGGAGCGTATCTCAATCAATCAAATTTCTGGGAAATTTCCAGATTTTCCCAATAAAAACGACATCAACATCAAATTTTTGTCTATCCAGACATTGACAAATGAACTCTTTACCCAGGCTGAAAATGTGGTGTCATTAAAAGATTATCAAAGAGAGAAGACGGTCATTCTGGCAGATGAAGCACATCATTATTCTGCTTCTACGAAAAAGAAAAGTAAGGAGGAATTGGAAAAAGCGTCATGGGAAAAGAGTTTGCTGTCACTTCTTCACACACATCCTGAAAATCTCTTACTAGAATTTACGGCAACGCTTGATTTTGACGATGAGACTATTTATGAAAAATATAGAGACAAAGTTATTTACCGTTACGCCTTAGATTCATACATCAAAGATGGATTCTCAAAAAATGTAAGACGGATTCAAACTGGAAATTCTAATGAAGAAAATATGCTCAGTGTGGTTCTTCTCAGTGAGTATAGACGGAAATTTGCTCTTGAATCATTTGGTATTGATATCAAGCCAATTATCCTTTTCAAATCACAAAAAATTGATGCATCTCATGAAGCAAATAGTTTATTCAATGAGATGATTGACAATCTCACGGTAGAGACTTTGAGGGAGTTCCTCACCTCGCAATCGAAAAGTGTCCCTGACGAGCAAAGTCATACTTTACAGTTGGCTTATCAGTATTATCTTGAACAGGACGACCTTTCAACTATTGTGAAAGAGATAAGGCGTGGATTTTCACCAACGAGAATTTTGAACGCAAATGATACAGATAATAGTTCAAAAGGCTTGCTAGAAACAGGACAGTATCAGGCACTTAATTCCCTTGAGTCACCAAGTAATCTGTATCGCGTTATCTTTGCCGTGGCAAAATTAACAGAAGGTTGGGATGTCCTAAACCTTTACGATATTGTACGTATCAGTAGCTTGGGAAAGATGACTGATAAAAAGGACACTAAGTCAACCAATTCTGAAGCCCAACTGATTGGACGTGGAGCGAGATATAATCCATTTCCCTTGAATAAAAAAATTTCTTATCAAAGAAGATTTGACGAAGATGACGAAACAGCGAGTCTTTTGTTGGAGACTTTACATTATCACACACTTAATGAGCCACAGTATATAAAGAATTTGATGGCATCACTTGATAAGATGAATCTTGCTACGGGGACTGATGGAAAAAATCCTCCAATTGAAATCAAATTGAAACCATCATTTAAGAAAACTCGAATCTATAAAACAGGTAAGGTTTACTATAATGAGACTGAGGAAATTCCTGACAGTTATTATAAACAGTTACGTGACTATGGAATTGAAATTTCTAAAATTGCTACTATTCCTTATTTCAAATCCACCTATGAAACAGGTTACCTTACAGCCGAATCAATAGAGTTAAAAACATCCCAATTAAGAGAAATTGATATTCGTTACTTTAAAAAATCAATTAGTCGCTCTAACTTTTTCCGATATAGCAATCTGAAAAAATATCTTCCAAACCTTAAGTCTATAGAAGATTTTTGGGGCGAGGATTGGTTAGATTTACAGAATCTTACACTATCTGTTATAACGGAAAAAGAAACTATCGTTGAAGATTTTTCAGCTATTGAAAAACTGAAAATTGTTGATAACTTCTTTAACTTACTTAGTTCTAAAATAAAGGCTGGTTATCGTAAAGAAAGGGGGACAAATCGCTTTATTGGTTATCCTATCTCAGAATATCTGGCTGATTATCGCAAAAGAGTACCTAATTATGATACAGCCAAACAGAGTAACACATTTATCGAGCAAAATGTATCTAATATCGGCTTTGAAAAATTTGACTTCTTTGCCTATCAGTCAGCCATAATCAATAGGAATGAAGAAAATTTAGTCAATGTTATTGCAAACTATGTTGATGAATTGAAAGAAAAATACGGTGATGTATTTCTTATTCGCATGGATGAAAATATGTTAAAAGGCACTGATAAAATTGAACAACTAAAATTGCACCAATTTGAAGAAAAGCCGAGAGAAATCACATTTTCTGGATTCCAACCGGATTTCATTTTACTTCTTCAAAATAAAGATTATTATCTTCAAATTTTCATTGAACCTAAAGGTGAACAATTGGTAGAAAAAGATAGATGGAAAGAAGAACTTCTTTCATATATCAATGACCATCAGGAAGAATTGCTTTTTGAGGATGATGTTGATGGAGTTATCATCAAAGGTCTTAAATTCTACAATAAAGAAAATAGTGAACAGACACTCAATCAGTTAGCACAGATAGCTCTTGAAAAGCCACAATTTGGGGGAAATATTAGGATGAACTTATTCTAAAAATCGAAAAGACGATTTCCATTTGGAAGTCGCCTTTTTTGATAGTCTCGAATACTATATGTTGTAGTTGGTGTAAACTGGTATATAGTTTCCTATTTCAAAAAGGAGAAAACAGATGAAGGTTGACAAACCGAAACTCATACTCACTTTGATTGTCCTCTCCTATACAGCAATTTGCAGCCTATATATACATAGCTACCTGACTGGGGACAATCCACCAATCCTTAGCTTACTGTTCACTATACTTCCATTCTTAAATAGCGACCGGCAGACTAGCAACCCAGAAGCAAATGCTGTCCAAAAAGCTATCTATCTTTATCGTAAACCACTGCTCTGGTTTCTCTTTGCAGGTTTTGCCCTAACTTTCTCCATTGGATTTTTCACTGGACAAATCAAACCGCTCCTAGCTGGATTTTGGGGAATGTTAGCCATCCTACTCTTCTTTAGACAATTGAAAAAGTAATCTGTATCCAACATTTTACAAAGTAGGATTTTTTCTATAGAATAGATTGTATATGACATTCAAATCCATTCTCAAACAACTCAAACTATTTGATTATATCTTAATCGGATTTACCCTCATCTTATCCTTTCTTCCAGCAATTTTTACCTATGCACATCTGACAACAGATACAAATGAGGCAAAAACGATTGCCTATGTCCGCATCAATGGTGAGGTGGTCGACCAATTTGAATTATCAAAGGACACACCACATCAAGAAAAGACCTACTATCCCAATGAAGGGCAATACAACATCATTGAAGTTGATGGCGAACGCATTCGGGTCAAGGAAGACAATAGCCCAGACCAAATTGCCGTTATGACCAGCTGGATTAGCCAGCCAGGAGAACTCTCCGTCTGCCTGCCACATAACCTGTTGATTGAAATCAAATCCGTTGGCGGAGAAAGCACTGACGAAGAAGAACTCATTTTACCACTATAACAAAGAAGACACAGCCTGATGAACGACTGTGTCTTTCCTTTTTAGAAAATAAGGGCTAAAGCAAGTATCACCACATATAACAGCGCAAAGAGTACAAAACTCTTTACTGCCTCGATAAAGGTTTCCCGTTTGACTTGCTTTTTCAAAAATGTTTCTAGACTCTTATAAGCAGGCCAAACACCGATTAAACCGATCAGTGCCCAGATTGGTAAGAATCCAGTCAGACAGTAGATTATCCACAGCAACCATGGTAAACTTGCCAAGACAAAATACAATTTAAGAGCATTTTTCTTGCCAATATAGTAAACCAGAGTATAACGATGGTTGCGAATATCTTCTTCTAAATCACAGGTATTGTTGGCCAACATGATATTGGCAATCAAGGTTACCAAAGGAAGGGACATGAAAATAATTTCTATTATTTTTATCCAAGAGAATTGCAAGGTCATCCACTGGCCGCTCACTTGGCTCGTCAGTAGCAAATCTGGTTGCTGAATAAATACAGCAAGAAAGAAGATGCCAAACCCCATGGTTACTCCAGAGAAAACTTCACCCAGTGGCATTCTTGAAAGTGGAATAGGTCCAAAAGTATAAAAGATACCAATGAGGAAACAGAGAGCTCCCATCGGTAGGAGGAACCAACTGGTCCGCCATACGAGGAGCAATGAAACCAGTAGAGAAAAAATAAGTAGGGCAAGGACGATTCCAATCATCTGACGGAAATCTAGGGAGAATTTTCCAATCACATTGCTTTCCTGACGATAGGTTTCATCCTTGGCCTTGTGGTAGTCCATGCTATTGTTGATGGCAGTTGTACACATGTCAAAGCTAAGAACGGCAATAATGAACAAAAGCGTATTGATCCAATTGAAAGCTTGATAGCGATACAGGCTCCATAAAATCCCCAGGGTCATTGGAAAAACACTAGCTACCTTGGTCTTCATTTCAACAAATTCTAGAAATACAGGCAAACTGAGCCCTTTAGTTGATTTATTCATTGACAAGATGATACTCCTCATTCGTTAATTCAAAACTTTCTTTCAAGCCATCACTCAGATGAACGCCCTGCTCCTTATCGATGAAAACAGCTTCTACACCGTCAATCTGATTGATAAAGTCAAGACCTTTTTCCACACCTAGTAGGAAGAGAGTTGTGGATAAGGCATCTCCTTGGATAGATGTTTTGGAAAAGACTGTCACACCTGAAATATCGTTTTCCACAGGATAACCAGTTTTTGGATCCAGAATATGGTGATACTTGACACCGTCCACCTCTAAGTAGCGCTCATAAATACCTGAGGTAACAACCGAATCATGTGTCCCTGGCACAGAACCGACCGTTGATCCACGCACTTGGTCTGGGTCTTGAACTCCAACATTCCAACCATTTTGTGTCGTTGGCGAATCCCCCATAACCACCACATTCCCGCCTAGATTGATGATAGCTGTCGTAATCCCTTTGCTGGCAAACAATTCTCTAACCTTATCTGCAATGTAACCTTTGGAAATGGCTCCTAATTCTAGCGTCATTCCTTCCTTGATAAAGACGGTCTTCTTCTCCTTATCTAAAGTAATGTCTTTATAATTGATAAATGGCAGAGCAGTTTTGATTTCTTCATCACTCGGCTTACGTGCATCCTCATCTCCAATTTTCCACAGATTGCTCACAGCTCCAATGGAAATGTCAAATAGGCCCTGACTTTCTTTACTCATGTCAATAGCTGTTTCAATTACTTCAAAGGTACGTTCATCCACCTTGACAGCCTCTTTTCCTGCTGCCTGATTGATACGGTAGACATCTGCCCCTTCCAAGTTTGTGGACAACAGACTTTCCATCTCCTTGATATAGGAGACAGCTTCATCCATCGCTTCTTCCTGATTTTCATGATAAATGCTCAATTGCACTACTGTGTGAAGTAAGCTTTCACTACGAGTCAACGGAGTTTTCACAACAGATAAACTTTCGTTTTGTTTACCACCACAGGCAACAAGCAAAACCATCAGTAGGCCCACGAACAATAGACTTGCAATTTTTTTCACTGATTTTACCTTCCCCAAAAAATAAGAAGACACAGTAGCCAAACAAGTGCGACTGTGTCTTTTCTGTATAGACTTAATTAGTCAAGTTTTACAGTTTCTGTTTTTCCTTCAGCAGCTGCTGCAAGAAGGGCTTCTGTACTCTTCTTGAAGTCTTCAGAAGTATGAGTTGCACCTGATACAACTTCAACAGCTGAGAGGTCTTGTTTCTCAACCAAAGCTACATTGAGTTGTTCGATTGCTTCACCAGCAGAAACCCCAGCTTTATCTTTCATGTTTTTGTTGTACTCTTCATTTGCTGATTTAAGACTTCCATCTTCAGCTTCGTAGTCAAATTTTGACTCACTGATTTTTCCATCTTTAACAGTCAATGTGTGAACAATTTTGTAGCCATAATCGTCTTTGCCTGACTCAGCTTTGTAAGTACCATCTTTCAATACTACTGTTTCTGTAGTTGAAGATGAAGTTGAAGTAGATTCTTGTTTAGAACCGCAAGCAGCAAGTGCAAATACCGCACCAAGAACTACCAAACTTTTCAACACAACTTTAGTTGTTTTCATAACAATACTCCTTTTGTAAAGTAAATAGTTTTATATTTATAATGATATACCGAATAAACTAAATTGTCTAGTATTTTTTTAAAAATAATGACTAAAAACTATTGCCACCAAATTTTGCATAGATGCAGTCGATAACTGTGGTATTCTATCTACAAAATTCATCATTTTTTCCAAATAGCTAACAATCAGTTTCTCTGTTTTGGCAATAGCATGTGTTGCAAAAATCCTATCTGTAAGACTTTCCAACCCTTCTGCCGTAGGGGATTGAATATAGGCCCGCAATTGCTGCTGGATAGACTTGTCTTCTCGCATAGCAAATAGTAGCGGTGCAGTATAGATACCATTTTGAATATCTTGCAATCTAGGTTTTCCTGATGCTGCTACATCCAGCTGATAGTCAATTAAGTCATCTCGTAGCTGAAAGGCCATGCCAAGTGCTTGCCCAGACCGAAAAGCCATGCTACTGTCTTTCCTAGATTGGCCTGGTACAAAGCTCCCCAACTGACAGGCAAGTCCAAATAGAAAAGCTGTTTTTCCTTGAATTTGCTTGAGATAGGCTTTCATAGTCATATTGGCATCAAATTGATTGAGTAGCTGAGATAATTCCCCTCGAAGAATTGTTTCCATCAGCTTATCATTGCCCAAATCCAAATCATCACGTGATACTTCTAGCAAACGAAGCCCTTTTCCAAATAGTCGACTTGAATAGGCAAGAAGATAATCACCCGTGTAGATAGCGATTCGATTAGAAAATTGTTGATGAGCCGCTGTGACTCCCCGCCGTTTATCCGCGCCATCAATCACATCGTCATGAATCAGAGTCGCCAGATGCAGGACTTCTAAATGGGCAGCAAAATATAGCTTTGAACGGCTAATCTTTCCTTCCGTCATTTGTGCAAAGAGCAGACAGAGGCCGGCACGCAGGTATTTCCCTGGTGCCTCTACATATTCAACAATCTTCGCTGTAACTGCTGGATGCAGGACCATCATCTCAGATAAGATGATGGATTTTACCTCTTCAAGTCCCCTCTCAATCTCAGGATAGGTATTCCAAATTTGATGTACCACTAACTTTCTATATTTCCTTTATTTTTTATCCTTGATACGGTAAATATGCTTCGGCTTTCCATAAATCTTCTTGTCTAGGAAACGACCCAACCATGGCATGATCCAGTAGTCTAGACCGAAGGCTCTACCCGCACCGTTCATAAGAGAAATAGCTGCTGGGATGAACCAAATATTTACCCAGTAGAACATGCCTGACAGGCTGAACATAACTACCAAAGCAACGGTTGCAGCAGATACAATCCATACAAAGGCACCAGCAATCAAAGCCAGACCAATACCGATTTCTGCTACTGTCATAAATTTTTGCATAAAGAGTGCTACTTCTTGGTTTGGCATCATAAATTCCATGATAGTAGCAAACCAATCAGGCATTTTGTCCAAAACAGCCATCGGTGCTTCACCATAGGCATAGCTCAAACCAAAAATTGGTTCAGCAGCTTCTGCCGCAGCAGTTGCCGCTTGTGAGGCACTTGAAACCGCCTCAGCAGCAGATGCACCAGATACTGGATCAGCTAACCAAGGGAATGGGAAGACAACTTGATCCCCAAACCATGATGTTGTTCCAAATAGACCAAAGGCTTTCTTGATACCTTCGTAGAGCCATACTGAACCATAAAGGATACGCATTGGCACAGACCAGAGAAGATTTCCTTTGCCTGAAATATGACCCCCGAAAATGTTTCGCTTATTCTGAATGTCAAAGAATTCATGACGAACATAAGAACCCATGTAGAAGAAACTACGGATGGTAAAGAAGTAGAGTAGGTTTACCATGTGTTTAACAGCCATTGCCATAAAGCCTGACATGTGGTATTTGTCCATCAAGAAGGCTACACCATAGCGTGCTCCAATAGATACCATAAACCCATCATATTTACCTTTGTAGCTATGTTTTTCGCCACCCTTGATTGCTGCAATAATATTACTTGCCGCAGTATGGCCTGTCTGTTCAGCCGCTTGTACAATCTGTGGAGTTGGTTTTCCTTCTGATTCTTCAAAGTAAACCAAGTCACCAGCTACATAGACATTTTCCTTGCCTTTCGCTTCCATGAACTCATTGGCTACCAAACGACCTGCACGTGCTTTTTCAATACCAAATTCACTTGCGTCTGTATTGGCTTGAACACCAGCTGTCCAAATAGAGGTATAGGTAGGAATTTGACGACCTGATGAAAGTGTCAAGCTATCTTCTTGTACACTTGCTACACCATCGCCAAGAACCAATTCAACACCTTTTTTCTCAAGGTATTTGCGAGCCTTGTCTTGCTCTTTTTCAGTAACCATAGCCAAGATATTTGGCGTTGCCTCAACAACCTTAAGTGAGAATTCTTTTGGATCCAACTTGAACTCACGCGCCAAAATCGGTACCCAGTCAATCAACTCACCGATCATCTCAATACCTGTGAAGCCAGCACCGATAACGGTAAAGGTTAAAAGAGCGCGACGTTTGGCTTCATCATGCTCACGCATGGCACGATAACAAGCATCAATCATGTGTTCATGCAAACGTTCTGCTGCTTCGATAGACCAAAGTGTAAAACCGTGTTCTTTAACACCTTTCACACCAAAGTCATTAGCCTCACCACCCATTGCAAGGAGCAGGTAATCAAAATCCAGAGTTTGGTGTTCCGCAACTACTTGTTTCTTATCGTAGTCAATCTCAACAACCTTGTCTGTTACCAATTGAACCTTTGGATATTTTTTGAAGATACGTTGAAGGTCATACTTGATTGCATTGGCTTCTACACGCCCAGCCGCAACTTCATGCAACTCTGTCATATAGGTATGGAAAGAGTTCTTATCAATCAAGGTAACTGTTACATCTTGATCCTTTTTAAAGGTTTTTCCTAGCAATCGAGCTGCTGCAATCCCCGCATAACCAGCACCGACAATCACAATATTTTTCGTCACAATGTTTCCTCCTTGTGAAAATCAAAACAAATTACATGTTTTCATTATACCGCATTCCAAGATAGTTGACAAGCGAATTTCAATAATTAGTAATATACAACAGACAAAACTTGCCATAGTGAGCAAAAACAAGTATGATAGTAAAATAGATAATCGACTAGAAAGAGTTTTTTCTCTACACCCATGAATTCTAAACGTCAAACACTTAACTTTATTACGATGCTGGCAGCTCAGGCAGTTGTCATTTCTTTGATTGAACGACTCATCACCCCCCCATTTGCTTTTGCTCCAGGTGCCAAGCTAGGACTGGGAAATTTGATTAGCTTAATTGCTATTTTTACCCTCCCTACAAAGGATAGCCTAAAGGTTGTCGCACTACGCTTGCTCATCTCAACCTTTCTGGGAGGCACCTTTTCAACCTTCCTCTATGGCTTTGCTGGAACTACTTTGAGTTATGTAGGAATGCTCTCTGCCAAGCAGCTCGGTCCAAACCGTGTCAGTCCTATTGGAATTTCTATTCTGGGCGGGATGTTGCACAATCTTGGTCAGCTTCTTGTTTTTGCTACCATTGCCCGTTCTTTCTATGTACTAAACTACCTGCCAATCCTCGCTTTTACAGGAATTTTATCAGGCTTATTGGTCGGACTGGCTGCTACCTACCTCCTCCAAAAGGTCGGACCTTTACGTCACTATCATCAACAAGTCTTAGCAGAATGGAAATAAATCTCCCTAGGTCAACTAAGGAGATTCTTTTTATGGTCCGCACCACTTTTTCATTGCCCATAATAATTTCCCCATAATCCCGTTGTCACAAGTAAAATGAGCCACCCCATATAAACACCACTTATAAAATCCATGGTAATAAAAAATAATGAAACTTTCAAGAAGAGAAAAAATCAGGTTCTTTGCGTGTTTTAGTCGTACATTTTCTTTCTTTTGTGCTACAATATCTTCATCTTTTATTTTTTGAGCAAAGGTAGAATTATGTCACCATTTAGGATCAAACTTTCCCCCAGTCAGCGAATCATTATCAGTTTCTTATTCGTGATTCTGACTGGATCAATTTTACTAAGTCTTCCCATCTCACAAATTAGCACCTCTACAGCAAGTTATTGGGATCATCTCTTCACATCTGTCTCCATGGTTTGTGTGACAGGGCTATTTACCAAAGCCGTTGCTGAAACCTATTCTACTTTTGGACAGATTATCTGTATGATGCTAATCCAAATTGGTGGTTTGAGCTTGATAGGATTCATCGGTCTCTTCGCTTTACGCGGTGGTCGTAAAATGAATTTCATCAATATGGCGACCTTACAAGAGGCTCTAAACCGATCTGACACAAAATATTTTCGTAGCTTCCTCAAATCAGCTTTTGGTTTTACCTTGGCGGTCGAAGCCTTTGGAGCCCTCTTACTTTCCTTCCATTTTGTACCTGAATTTGGATGGGTGAGAGGTTTATTCACCTCGATTTTCGTAGCTATATCAGCCTTTTGTAATGCTGGTTTTGATAATTTTGGTGCAACTAGCATCATGCGCTATGTGGATAATCCTCTGATCAACCTAACATTAGCCAGTCTCATTATTATGGGAGGTCTTGGATTCTCGGTTTGGTTTGACCTTCAAACACAAATCGGGCAAAAACGTAGCCTACGAAAACTAGGGTTCCATACAAAGATTGTTCTAGGTCTAACAGCCATTATACTGACCCTCGGAACTCTGACAACCTTACTCACCGAATGGAACAACCCTTCTACTATCGGGCAACTATCATTTGGCCATAAATTATTAGCCAGCTTTTTCCAGACGGTCACCATGCGAACCGCTGGTTTTGCCAGTATCGACTACACGAAGGCTGAACCGATCACCCTCTTGCTCTATATCTTTCAGATGATGCTTGGCGGAGCCCCAGGTGGAACAGCCGGCGGTATTAAAATAACCGCCTTCCTAACCTTAGTGCTCTATGCTCGTAGCGAGATTCTCGGTCTCCCTCATACCAACTTTATGGGTCGAACCATCGATAACCTCAGTATCCGCAAAGCTTTTGCGACATTCTCAGTCTTCCTTCTCATGTTCATCATCGGGCTCTTCGCACTTGCCCTAACAGATGACCGACAACCACTTCTATTTTTGACGTTCGAGGTCATGTCAGCATTAGCCACTGTGGGTGTTACGGCAAATCTGACTCCAAGCCTAACCATGGCCGGTCAAGCAGTCATTATGGCACTCATGTTCTTCGGCCGTATCGGTCCACTTTCTATTCTCGCAAGCCTTTCTGTTCGAAAATTATCTAAAACCGAAAGTCTTCAATACGCAAAATCATCTATGCTTGTTTAAAAGGAGAAATCATGCCAAACTATACTATCGGAATTCTCGGCCTGGGAGTTTTTGGTACTACCATTGCAAAAACATTACACAATTACGATTGCAATATCATTGCTATTGATAATCATGAGCAACGTATCAATCATCTAGAACCTATTCTTACGCGCGGTATTGTCGGAGACATCACCGATCGCTCGCTCCTACGTGCAGCAGGAATCGGTAACTGCGATGCTGTTGTTGTAGCTACTGGCGAAAACTTGGAATCCAGTGTTCTTGCTGTTATGCATAGCAAGGTCCTAGGCGTTCCTATGGTCATTGCCAAAGTCAAAGGAACAACTGCGAAAGAAGTCCTTCTCCGTGTTGGTGCTGACAAGGTTATTTCTCCCGAACGCGAAACAGGTATTTCCCTAGCCAAACAATTACTCCACCGCGATACAACCAGCCTCTTTGAGCTCGAAGGCAATGTTTCCATTGTTGAGTTTCACCCGCCAGTAAAATGGATTGGCAAAACACTCGGCGAATTAAAACTCCGCCAACACTATAAACTCAATATTATCGGTTACCGAAGTGGCGAAAATCAGGAATTAAACATCCAACTGACTCCTGACTATGTCTTCAAATCTGACGAACTCATCTTAGCAGTAACAGACCATAATACTGTCGATCATTTTGAAGAGCTGACAAATTAATACTCAATGAAAATCAAAAACAGACTAGCTCCAAAGGTTTGGGGAACCTTTGGAGGTTGGAGATAGGGCGAACGTAGTTCGTTACTACTTACGCAGATAGAACCCTGTTACTATTTTGTTTCAAGGTAACAGGCTGAAAGGCTCCACTGGAGCCTTTCACTCATCAAATCAAGTCAACAACGTCTGATTTTGATTTTTGAAGAGTATAAATAACAAATTTACGCCCTATACTCCGTTTTCAGGAGAAATATTTTATCCCTAGAAAGCCTACTAGACTATCATTTATCTAGTGGGCTTATCATCTGTCAAAAGGAGACGTTATGAATGATTTAACCAAAGGAAAGCCGATTGCGGTCATCTTACAATTCGCTATTCCCTTGTTGATTGGATCTTTTTTTCAACTGGCCTATAATTTTGCTGATTCCATGATTGTGGGGCATACTTTGGGAAAGGACGCCTTTGCAAGTGTCGGTTCGACAGCCAGCCTGATTTTTTTAATCATCGGTTTTGCCCAAGGTGTTACCAATGGATTAACCATTATTTCTGCCCAACGCTTTGGAGCTGGCGACTTAGAGGGGCTTAAAAAATCTTTTGTCCACGGACTCTTCTACGCTTCCCTCATCAGCCTTTTACTAACAGTCTCAGCCTTAGCATTTTTGAAACCTATCTTGGTCTTAATGCAAACGCCTGTGAGTATCATTGACCACTCCCATGCCTTTCTAACGGCCATGTTTGGAGGATTGACTTTTACTATTTTTTATAATTTCCTATCTTCAGCCCTACGCAGTCTCGGAAACTCTAAAACACCTCTACTTGCTCTAATTATCGCTTGTTTTATCAATATTGGTCTGGATTTTTTCTTTATCTTAGTTATGAACTGGGGCGTTTTCGGAGCTGGCTTTGCAACTATCCTTGCCCAAGCCTGTTCGGTCCTCTTTCTTATTTTTTACATTATCCACAAGGTACCTCACTATCATATTGGACTAGCTGATTTAAAATTGGATAGGGATAATCTCAAGAAACATGCCCAGCTTGCTTTTCCAATGGGATTTCAAGCCAGTATTATCGCCATCGGAGCCATGACCTTGCAGTTTATGGTCAACCAACTAGGAACAGACGCCATCGCCGCCCAGGCCATTGCCCTTCGTACTGACCAGTTGGCTATGCTACCCATGGTTAATCTGGGCTTGGCTATCGCAACCTTTACTGCTCAGAACTACGGTGCCAAGCTCTATGACCGTATTCGAGAAGGGGTGCGCCACTCATTACTCCTCAGCATTGCTTGGGCCATTGTATTTGCGGTCATTCTCATCTTGGGCAATCGTTTCTTTTCTGGTCTATTTCTGCCAAATGCCAGTCAAACAGTTCTGGACTTGGCTCTTGTTTACTACATCATTAACGGCTCTTGTTACTGGATTGTTGCTTCCCTCTTTATTCTCCGTAGCTTTATTCAGGGACTTGGCAAGGGCTTTATTCCAACACTAGCAGGCTTTGGGGAATTAATTTTCCGAGCAGCAGTCGCCATCATCGGCATGCAGTATTTCGGTTTTTATGGGACTGCCGCCGCTAACCCCGCCGCCTGGATTGGAAGCATCATCGTCCTGATTCCAAGTTCCATCATCTTTATGAAAAAATTAAAAGCTGGACAAAGTATATAAAGAAAACGCATGAGCTCATCATGCGTTTTTAAAATAATATTTTCGTAAGAATTGAATATGAAGGAGATTCCAAAGCATAGCGTAGCTGATAGCCACTACAAAAGCTATGCCATATTGCCAATTAAATTCCAGCACAAGGCTGACAAAAAGGATGATTCCAAGAAGGACCAATAATAAACTACTTGTCTTTTTCTTATCCCACTTAAAATAGTCTAACAAGGGTTGGTCAGGACAAGCTCGCACTTCCTTGAACTGTTTGAAACTAGCTCCAAGACTGGCTCCTACCGCCCCTATAATTGCACCACAATAATAGTGAGGAAGGACGTAGACCGACAAATAAGCGACCGTAACATAGGCAAGCACCAATAAGGCATACATCAGTTTTTTCATGACAAATCCTCCCTGAACCTATTATATCTCTATTTTATCATTTATTCTTAGGAATTTGGATCATCCAAACTACGGCCATGCAAGCCTTTTTCACGTTGGACTTGACGGAGTTTCTCTGGCGTCACATCGTTACCGTCTTCATCGACCAGTTTAATCCCCTCAATATGATGACGTATTGCTCGACGATACCCCTCAATATATTCTTCCCTTAGCTGAGCCTGTTCAACTTTTTCCTCTGCTGTCAAGGTACCAGCTTTTTTCTTTTTAGCCAATTCATTGATCCGATCGATTTTTGCTTGTTCCATAGTAACTCCTTTTATCTCTTAAAACACGGTCCACTTCCCTTGATTGTCCGGTAAATACGCTTCCTGTGGTATCAGAGGATTATAGGCAATTCTCACCACATCAACATTCTCTAATTGTCTTTTTCCTGTATAACTAACCGGAATTGGACCTAACTTAATAACTTCACCTATCCTATAAATAATAACATCATAAATTTCATAGGTTTTTCCATCCACATCATAAGCATAAACATAGACATAATTCCTCTTAAAACGTAGTTGCCTCATAAAACGCCCTTGCGTTTCAGCAGTACAAAGTTTCTGTTTGCATTTTTTGCGAATAGCAGGTTTAGCATTGCCCTTTTCTATCTTAGATGTTCGCCACATCCAACGAAAAAGGAATACTATAAAAACAATCATCGCCAAAGCTTGCAAAGGAATGATAACATACAACTCTATAATTCTGAAAAGAGACATACTACCTACTTACTATTCAAGAGATTGAAGACGGCCACTGCGGAAGCCTTATCCGCCAAGGCTTTCAAGAGGGCCAAGCGGTTGGCTTTGACCGCTGCGTCGTCTGCCATGACCATGGTATTGTCGAAGAAGGCCGCGATGACTGGGCTGAGAGCAAAGAGCTTGTCCAAGTTGCCCGCCATATCTTCTGTCAACTCCAAGTTCGCCACTGCAGCTGCAAGGGCTTTTTCCTGGTCATTTTCAAAGAGGGCCTCGTCAATGACCGTCGCCTCCGCCTTTTCAGCTAAGTTGAAGACACGTGACAAGTTTTCCACGGCTTCCTTATAGTCAGCCTCTTTTGATTTTTGGAAAATAGCAGAGCTGGCTGCCAGTTGTAGTCTGACCACAAAGGTTGAGCTGGCAAGTACAGCCTCACGGATGTCTTTCGGAATCGCCTTATCCATCATCTTCTCTACACGAGCACGGATAAAGTCCATCACAGCTGGCTGGTTGTCATAGGTCAAGCTGGCAAAGTTCAAGCTGTAGAGCTCCGCAATCAACTGATCCAATGGAATTTCCCAACCAAATGCTTCCAAAATCCGCACGATACCCTGTGTCGCACGACGAAGAGCGTAAGGGTCGTTTGAGCCAGACGGAATCAAGCCAACTGTGAAGAAGGAGAGAAGGGTATCAAACTTGTCAGCCAGTGCCAAGACCGCACCCACCTTGCTTTCAGGCAATTCGCCTTCTGCTGAGTTTGGCAGGTAATGCTCACGGATTGCCGCTGCTACCGCAGGTTTTTCTCCTGCAAGAAGGGCATACTTCTCACCCATAATCCCTTGCAATTCATCAAACTCGCCAACCATACCTGTCAAGAGATCAAACTTGTAAATGTCCGCCGCACGTGCCACATCCGCTTTTTCATCCGCAGACAAGCCTGCCAAGTCAGCCAGTTTTTCTGCGATAACTTTGGTGCGTTCCATGTGCTCGTAAAGTGAGCCGATTTTCTCATGGAAGGTCACGACTTTGAGGCGCTCTACCAAGTCAGCAATCTTGAGTTTTTGGTCTTCACGCCAGAAGAACTCACCGTCTTCCAAACGTGCCACCAAGACTTTTTCATTTCCTTTGATGACATTGTCAAGGTACTGGTCGTTACCGTTACGGACAGAGATGAAGTTTGGCAAGAGTTTGCCAGCCTTATCACGCACCACGAAGTAACGTTGGTGATTTTTCATGGAAGTCACCAATACTTCTTCTGGTACTTCCAAATACTTGATATCAAAAGAGCCCATAAAGGCGGTTGGGTACTCGACCAAGTTGAGAACTTCATTGAGCAGGTCTTGGTCAATCTCAACGGTCACATTGTGTTTGTCCTCGATAGCCTTGATTTGCTCGACAATCATATTTTGACGCTCTGCGGGGTCTGTAATGACAAACTGTGCACGCAAGTCTGCCTCGTAAGAATCTGCACTTGCAATCTCGGTTTCATTTCCAAGAAAACGATGACCACGGCTGATGCGAGCTGATGAAATGTCCAAGAAGTCCATATCCAATGCCTCGTCGCCCAAGAGAACGGTCAAGGTGTGGACAGGGCGGATGTAGGCGAATTTGTTGGACGCCCAGTTCATGCTGACTGGGAAGGTCATAGCTTTCAGGACCTCTGGAATACCCGCCAAAACTGCCTTAGCTGGCTGACCAGCTTCATGTTTGGTCACATAGACATACTCTTCACCCTTGATCTCGCGGAATTCGATGTCAGCTGTCGTCAAGCCTTTGCCACGGACAAAGCCTTCTGCCGCCTTGGTGAAGTTTCCGTCTGCGTCCAAGGCAATCTTCTTAGCAGGACCCTTGAAATCTTCGGTCAGGTCTGTCTGCTGGTCCGCTAAACCACGCACTCGAACAGCCAAACGGCGTGGCGTTGAAAAGACATCGATGCTATCAAAAGCCAAGCGATTGTCTGTCAAAAAAGTCGCCATGCGGTCACGCAACTGGTGCATGGCTGGGGTTACGATGTAAGCAGGAATTTCTTCCAAGCCAAGTTCAACAAGTAAATTCTTTGTCATTATTCTGCGTCCTCCTTCAACAATTCTGCTCGCGTTGCTTCGTCTAAGAGTGGGAAGCCGAGTTTCTTCCGCTCTGCCACAAAGGTTTTGGCAACGACACGGGCAAGGTTACGGATACGGGCAATGTAGCCTGCACGCTCAGTTACAGACACAGCTCCACGTGCATCCAGCAAGTTAAAGGTGTGAGAGCATTTGAGCACATAGTCAAAGGCTGGGTGAACCAAGCCTTCTTCCAAAGCCCGCTCTGCTTCTTTTTCAAACTTAGTAAAGTTTTCAAGGAGCATATCCTGGTCTGATACTTCAAAGGAGTATTTTGAGTGCTCGTACTCCGGCTGGATGAAGATTTCACCGTATTTAACGCCGTCTGCCCACTCGATGTCGTAAACGGAGTCAACTTCTTGGATATAGGATGCCAAACGCTCCAAACCATAAGTTACTTCGGCTGTGACTGGACCTGTTGCCAAACCACCAACTTGTTGGAAGTAGGTAAACTGCGTGATTTCCATACCGTCCAACCAAACTTCCCAGCCCAGACCTGCTGAACCTGTTGACGGGTTTTCCCAGTTATCCTCAACGAAACGAATGTCGTGCTCCAAAGGATTGATGCCCAAACGCTCCAAAGACTCCAAGTAGAGTTCTTGGATGTTAGAAGGCGACGGTTTCATAACCACTTGGAATTGGTGGTGCTGATAGAGACGGTTTGGGTTTTCCCCGTAACGACCATCCGCAGGACGACGAGAAGGCTCCACATAAGCCGCATTCCAAGGCTCCGGACCGATAGCACGCAAGAAAGTGTAGGGACTCATAGTACCCGCACCCTTTTCCGTATCATAAGCCTGCATGAGCAAGCACCCCTGCTCGTTCCAAAATTGTTGTAAGGTTAAAATAATTTCTTGAAATGTAAGTTTCTTTGCCATAAGTTACTCCTGTTTCTTTTTAAATTTCTTTTTCTAATAATTCTTCCTGCACAAACCAGTTGAGTAGCGAAATGCTTTGGTCTGACTGCGCCCATTTATGATAGGTTTCAAAAAGTGCTTGGACCGAACCTACTTTCTCTACTAACTGGTCAATGGTGAGAAAACTTCGCCAGTACTCGTAAAAAATACTCGCGTAATCTCCTTCGTAAGTGGATTTTCCAAAATCATCCAAGGAATGCCAGCCGTGTTTTTCTTGAAAGAGGTCAACCAAGAGCTGATTACAGAACCGCTCTTGAGCAAACTCTTCTTCTGCTCTTCTTCTGTCAAAAAATACTGTCTGCTGATGTACTCGACCATGCCCTCTTCAAACCAGATGTTTGCATCATAGTCCGCAAAGTCATCCAGAAAAAGGTCTGACCAATGCGCCAGCTCATGACCGATAATTTGCAACAGATGATTCTCCGACAAACCTTTGTAGTGAGCACTCAATGTCTGCAAGTCTGGGCTGTTCTCGTAGCTATCTAGTTGATGCTGGTAAATCTTTTTCCAAACTGCTAAGTCTGGTGTCATGACCATGCGGATATCATTAGTGTAGGCTGGTACGGGACTTTGGCCAAGTAATTTTCTTGCGGCTTCTTCATTTGCCCAGATAAGGGCTTGGGGCAAATCACGAACTTGATATTCCTTCCTTAGAAAATGGATATAGTCATGCCATTTTGCCTCGTATTTTGAGACAAATTGCTGATAGTTAAACAGCTGTTCTTGGCTATCCACTAGATAAAAATTCTTCATATCCTCTCTTTCCTCTGTGGTAAAACAGAAAAAGAACCACATTCTCTTCCCCTGTCAACAGACATAGGGGCGTTGAGAACGCGGTTCCACCCTAATTTATTACTTCATTTGTATGATTCTGATTGAGTCGGACATAGTCACGACTGGGAAAGCGCCAATTATCTCAAGACTGGCTTGGCTTTCACTCTCCCAAGCTCGCTAGACAGGCTTTTGAAACAACCTTCTTTCATGCTTAGTATTGTAGCAGAAAAATCAGCATTTGTCTAGAAAGACCACTATTTATCCGAACACAATCCCGCTGACAAATCCTACAAGGCTATTGCAGGCGTATCGCAATCTAGTAGATATTTTTCTGGTACTACTCCCAAGAATTTTTCTGCTTGTTGACTGATAAAATCAAGGGCATTTTCCAAATCTTCTACTCTATCAGAATTGACCAACTCCATGACCAAGAAAGCATTCTTTGTCTTATCCGTAATCATGGTTCGCTCACCATCACGCCAATTGAAACAGCGACAAACGGCTCCTTTATCATCCTTATAGCAAACTTCACCTGGTAGAGTTGGATTATTATTTTCATCACCAATGAGATAGAATTCATCTCCACCCTCGGTAACTGTTAAATGTAAATCGCCTACAAAAGTATCTATATCTTCCGCACCACATGGAAGACCAAAACGCAAACTTGCTGCATTATAAATATCCACTAAGGGCGAGATTGTCGAAACTGGACGGTCACTAGCGGAACGCTTCAAAAGTGCTTCAATACTAGAACGTGCACCTTTTTTAGTTTTGAATTTTTGATAAGCTTGGCGATACGTTTGGATGACTTCATTTTCACTAAAAGTATCTTCTGTAAGAAATTTCTGGGCAATTTCATTACTTTCTTCCAGTAGTTTCACTAAATCTTCTGGTGATTCTGATGGCGTTTTATAATCTTTCAATAATAGAACTCCAATTTTTGCATCTGGAAATAGACTCCAAAAAGATGAATCAACAACAAATTGTGACATATTCTCACTCCTTTTATACAAAAATCAGCACCCTATGAACATCTTCTAAGACCTAACGACGTTCATAAAATGCTGTTGCATGACTACCCGGTGGCAGTAAATATTTGGTTGCTCTCATTGTATAATATAACTATTAAAAAAGCAATTAATAAATCAAAATGCGAAATGTCTGATTTCCTTACTATCTGTGACTAATCTTTCTCGTCAAGAAATCTCCAATAAACTGGATTACGAAGATGATAACCAAAATCAAAAGAGTTGCTAAAAAGGTCACATCATTATTATACCGTAGGTAGCCGTATGATAGCGCAACCTGTCCCAAACCACCTGCTCCGATAGCTCCTGCCATGGCAGTATAGCCGACCAAAGAAACCAGGGCAAAGGTCGTCACACGAATCAAGTCAGGCAGACCCTCACGCAGATAGACAAGGACAATATCCCAGAACGTCGCTCCTGAAGCCTGAGCGGCCTCAATGACACCACGGTCCAATTCTGACAAGACCACTTCAACCTGACGGGCAAAGAACGGAAAGACTGAAAGAGCGAGCGGCACCAAAGCTGCCTCCGTACCAATCGTTTTCCCAACAATAATTTTTGTCAAAGGAGCAATGGCCGCCAACAAAATAATGAAAGGAATGGCACGGAAGATAGAAGCTACCTTATCCAAAATCCAGTAAACCGTCTTATTTTCAATGACACCCCGAGGACCAGTCAAGACCAAGAACAAACCTGAAACCAAGCCCATAAAGCCACCAAAAGCAAAGGAAACAAAGGTCATATAGAGGGTCAAATTAAAATGTGTTAACCAACCTGTCTGACCATCCCAGCCCAATTTATAAATATCTGGAAAATTCGTTTGAATCCATTCTAACATCTAGTTCGCTCCTTTCAAAATCGTCACTTCCACGCGCGCCTCCGTCACTGCCTCAATCGCACGGTGCAACTGACCAGGTTCACCTGATAAGATCACTACCATCTCACCAACTGGCGTATGGTCCAAAATCTCAATATTGCCATACAAAATATTGGCAGATACTTGATAGAATTTGTACAAATCATTGACAATTGCCGTATCCGTGTTGGAACCAGCATACTTGAGTTGCACTAAAATGCTATTCTCAGGCAAATTCTTAACAATATCCTGCTGGTAAATTTTCACCAAGGCCTCATCAATTCCTGTTGCTGTTTTGATGAAGTCCTGTGTCAATTCTTCTTTTGGATGAGAGAAGATTTCTAAAACAGAACCTTCTTCGATCAAGTGACCATCCTGCATAACAGCCACACGGTTACAAATATCTTTTACAATCTGCATCTCGTGGGTAATCATAACAATGGTCAAGCCCAATTTTTCATTCAATTCCTGCAAGAGTGCCAAAATCTGCTTAGTTGTTTTCGGATCCAAGGCAGAAGTTGACTCATCAGAAATCAAGATTTTTGGATCATTGGCCAAGGCACGAGCAATGGCGACACGTTGTTTTTGACCACCAGACAACTGAGCTGGATAGTTTTCAGCACGGTCAGAAAGCCCAACCAAGTCCAACAACTTAGCAACTTTTTCTTTCTTCGCTTCCTTGCTCAAGCCAGAATGCTTAAGGGCAAAGGCTACGTTTTCTTCTGCCGTCATTTGAGCCATCAGATTGAAATGCTGGAAAATCATGCCGATTTCACGGCGTTTGCTCCGCAATTGAGCTGGGGTAAGTGTGACCTTTTCTCCCTCGTAAATTACATCCTCATCGATAGTAATCTTACCCGCTGTAGGAACCTGCAACAAATTGATGACGCGAACAAGGGTAGATTTCCCTGCTCCAGAATAACCTACGATACCGTAAATATCCCCTTGATTGATATGGATGGTCACATCCTTTACCGCTTCGATGGTGCGTTTTTTCTGCTGGAAGGTTACATCAATATTATCTAGCTTAATCATTTCCTTACTCATAACTTGCAATTAACTCCTCTACTAATTCAACATGGCTATAGTAGTCAGCGATGCTGACATTTTCATCACCGGCATGGTCACGACTGTTGGCATTTCCTAGACCAAATCCTGCAATCGGCGCACCTAGAGCATGAAAGACTGTGTGCATGGGGCCTGTCCCCGGAGACGTCGGCAAGACAGCAACTCCTTCTGGTGTCAACTTTTTAGCCAACTCAATCACATTGACAATGGCAGGGTGGGACATGTCACTTCGGTAGCTCATTTCCCCCAAAGTGAAGATAACCTCAATTTTGTCAAAACCATGCTTGTCCAAATGCTTACGAATCTTATCTAATACATCATGCGGCTCCAACCCAGGCACCAGACGAACTTCCATCTTAGCAGAAGCCTGAGCTGGTATGATGGTCTTGACACCTTGACCAAGATAGCCAGTTGACAAGCCTTCAATGGTAATAGATGGCTCAAAATACAAACGCTTCAGAAACTCACGACGATCTTCTACCAAGGTTGGAAGAGTCAAGCCATAAATGTCTTTCATAGACTGACTGGTCGCCAGTGCAAATTCCTCTACCAAGGCCAATTCACGCTCATTTGGCTCTTGCACTTGCTCGTAAATGCCATCTACCAGAATTCGTCCATCAGCAGCCCGCATGGATTGAAGTGCTGATAATAAATACCAGCTTGCCGAATCAATGACACCACCATAGGAAGAATGAATATCCAAGTCAGCTGATTTGACCTGAAGATCAAAGGTCACAATTCCCTTATTTCCCCCAGCAATTTCTAGCTGATGCAGACTATTGCGATGCCCCTGCTCCCAGACAAGCAAATCAGCACCAATCAAATGTTCTTTATATTTTGAAAGGTATTTGTCCAAGTCGACAGAAGCTGACTCCTCAGCCCCTTCCATAATAAAGATCACATTGACTGGTAAATGACCATTCTGTCTAGCTTGATATTTTTTCAAGGCCGACAGACGAGCTGTGATATGGCCCTTATCATCATCTACCCCTCGACCATAGATATAGCCATCGGAAATGGTCAATTCAAAGGGGTTGCCCTTCTCCCAGACCTGATCGGCATCTGCGGGTACTGTATCATAATGATTGTAGAAAATCAATGTTTTCGCATCTGGCACCGAAGCCTTAAACGTAGCCATGACAAAGGGTGCTGCATAACTATCATCCAAAACAACCTCTGCACCAGCTTCTTCAAACATTTCTTTCAAGTAAGTCGCCACATCCAGCAAACCAATCTGCTGAGCAAAAATAGATTTCTTTGAAATCATGACCTTCAACTTTTCAAAATAGGTTTGAATAATCGCATCATTTTCAAATGCTTGAACTTTACTATCTGCCATACTTTCTCCTCATACTCAATGAAAATCAATCAAATCTACTAACCAAAATCAAATATTCTCCCACATATCTGACTTTGGTTAAGAGATTTTTTCTTATCTCTATAAAAACAGATAGAGGGCTGAACAATACTGCCCAGTCCTCAACCTATTTACATTTTACCAAACTGGCTCATCCATACCGTCTGAAGTATCTTCAATAACTTTTTTCACTTCATCCGTGTGGTAGGCTTCGATAATTTTCTTAATCGCTGCTGCTTGCTCTGATTTTTCCCAATCGCTACGAGCTGCAATCAAGTTGTACCACTGTTTTGAATTTTCATCTTTTTGCTCTTTGTAAAGGGCATTTTTGTAATCCAAACCAGCTTCCAACACAAATGTGTTGTTTACAACGGCTGCATCAACTGAGCTAAGTGAGCTTGCTGTTTGGCTTGCATCCAACTCAGTAATTTTCAAGTTTTTCTTGTTTTCAGTAATGTCAGCAATAGTTGCCAATTCTGTACCAGATACACCAACCTTGATCAAACCAGCTGCTTGAAGAAGGTAAAGAGCACGACTTTCGTTTGTTGGGTCGTTTGGAACCGCAATTTCTGCACCATCTGGAATTTCTTCCACTTTAGTGTACTTGTTTTTTCCATCAGCTGTACCTGAGTAAAGACGGATTGGTGCGATATAAGTATCCGCAATAGCAACCAAGTCTTCACCATTTTCTTCATTCCAGTTATTCAAGAAGTTATAGTGCTGGAATGCGTTGATGTCTACCTCATTTTCAGCTACTGCCTTGTTTGGTTGTGAATAGTCTGTAAATTGAGTGAATTCCAACTTCACTTCGTCCCCGAGAATTTCTTGAACTTTATTCCAACGAGCTTCTTCCGACTCACTCAAGCTCATCACACCTACTCGAACAGTTGTTGCAGATGAATCTGAACTTGAAGAAGAGTTACCACATGCAGCAAGTACACCTACTGATAAAGCAGCTGTTGCCAAACTAAACAATTTTTTTAATTTCATAAAATGATCTCCTTAAATTAGAACTGTATCTATCTTAACACAGAATTTTCTTTCTGACTAATTGACTTTTTTTATAGAAAGTTATAACTTTTCGTTATAACAAATACCCTTGCAATTATAAGCATCGATAATAAAAAGAGGGATACCCCTCTTAAAATATATCTACTAAATACTGAAACAGGTCTCGATGTTGCTTACAATCATTGTACAAAAATTCTGGATGCCATTGGATACCAAACAAAGCTTGGTTCCCCCTACTTTCATAAGCTTCTATCGTACCATCCCTAGGATCCAAACCTGTCGCCACCAGTCCTGGAGCCAATTCTTTGATTCGTTGCTGATGGAAGGAATTAATAGGGCTCCCTTGGGCAAACAGTTGACCGATTCGGCTTTTAGGTTTCACTTGTAAACGATGAGATGTCCCCGCAATACCATCTTGCCAATGATGAGCCACCTCTTGTTCCAAGCTTCCGCCTAGAGCAACATTCAACAACTGCATCCCTCGGCAGACTGCAAAAATTGGTTTTCCCTGACGAAGGGCTTCCTCAATCAAAGCCAGTTCAAATTCATCCCGTTCCAAGAGGTAATCATTACTATCAATCAAGCGCTCTTGACCGTATAGACTTGGGTCTACATGCTGACCGCCTGATAAAATCAACTTATCAATCATGTTGATATAGTCCTTGGCTAAGTCAGGGGTTCCCATAGGAATAACCATCGGTATACCACCAGCCTGACGAACACCATCTGCCAATTCACTCGCAACGGTTACATAAGTTCTACCAGATTTAGTTGGAAATTCTTGCTCGTTTCCTGAAATTCCAATGATAACTTTTCCCATAAAAAGCCCCTTTCTTTCATTTTTTCCATTGTAGCATGGCTACCTAGCCCTGTCTAATATAGAAGTTTTATGGCTTGATAAAAAATAACTATCAGAACTACCTATAAACAATTGCTCGCAAACAAGAGTTTGCCTTTGGCAGTTTCATAGATAAAATCTATACCAAGCTTAAGAAAAAACTATGCTGGAGCCAGCATAAAAAAAGGCAAGCTTGATAAACAGGCGTTTTTTCAAGCTTTTATATAGGAGAAATATCATAAAAAGCAGCTCCCTTTCAATCCGTTATAGCCAAAAGTTATAACTCTCTCTAAAATTTTACAATTATACAAGAGTCGTTTTTTCTGTTAGGATAGGGGCATAGAAATATTTTGGAGGAAAAACCATGACTACTACTATTATCGGCTTCCCACGTATCGGAGAACACCGTGAACTAAAATTTATCACTGAAAAATACTTTAGAAATGAAATTCCACAGGAAGAACTTTTGCTTGCTGCCAAAGAATTGCGCGCTAAACATTGGAATATTGTTAAAGAAGCAGGCATTACTGAAATCCCAAGCAACGACTTCTCTCACTATGACAATGTTTTGGATGCAGCAGTACTATTCAACATCGTACCTAAAGCAGTACAGAACCTTGATTTGACTGACCTTGAAAAATACTTCGCTTTGGCACGTGGTTATCAAGGAGAAAAAGGGGACGTTCGTGCTAGACCGATGAAAAAATGGTTCAATACCAACTACCACTATATCGTTCCAGCTATTGAAAAAGACACAGAAATCAAACTAGCAGGTTATAAGATTTTCGATGAATTCCAAGAAGCAAAGGACTTGGGTATCACAACTCGTCCAGTTTTGATTGGTCCATTCACACTCTTACAATTAACTGATTTTGAAGAAGGTTTAACTGCTACTGATTTCGCTGATAGCTTAGTTGCAGCCTACGGACAAGTCTTTGAAAAATTGGCAGAGCTTGGTGCTGAAAAAATCCAGCTGGACGAACCTAGCTTGGTCAAGGATTTGACTGCTGAAGAAAAAGCCCTGTTCCTAAACATCTACCAAACTCTCTTGGCTGATAAGAAAGGCTTGCAAGTCCTCATCCAAACCTATTTCGGTGATGTGCGTGATATTTACACTGAATTGACAAACCTACCTGTTGATGCCATCGGTCTTGACTTTGTAGAAGGTAAGGAAACGGCTACACTTGTTGCGACAGGTTTCCCAGCTGACAAGACCCTCTACGCTGGTATCGTCAACGGTAAAAATATCTGGCGCAACAACTACGAAAAGAGCCTAGCTGTTTTGGATGCTATTCCAGCTGAAAATGTCGTCATAACAACTTCTTGCTCCCTTCTTCATGTACCATTTACAACTGCTAATGAAGAATTTGAGCCTGCTATCCTCAACCACTTTGCCTTTGCAGTTGAAAAATTGAGCGAATTACGTGATTTGGATGCCATCCGTAACGGTCAAGGCGAAGTTGCTCTCACAGCTAACAAAGAGCTCTTTGCTCTTGAACGTGTGGGGCGTGACACAGCACTTGCTGACCGTCTTGCAAGTTTGACAGACTCAGACTATACACGCCTACCAGTCTTTGCAGAGCGTGAAGCCATTCAACGCGAGAAGCTAAACTTACCACTTCTTCCAACAACAACGATTGGCTCTTTCCCTCAAACCAAAGAAATCCGCAGCACACGCTTGGCTTTCCGTAAAGGAAATATCTCAGAAGAAGAATACGATGCATTTGTTAAAACTCAAACAGATGAGTGGATTGCATGGCAAGAAGAAGTTGACTTCGATGTCTTAGTTCACGGTGAGTTTGAACGAAACGACATGGTAGAATACTTCGGCGAAAACCTGTCTGGTTACCTCTTCAGTAAGAACGGTTGGGTACAATCATACGGTATGCGTGGGGTAAAACCACCAATCATCTGGGGTGATGTAACACGCTTGAACCCAATTACTGTCAAATGGTCTAGCTATGCTCAAAGCCGTACAAACAAACCAGTTAAAGGTATGTTGACTGGACCTGTAACCATCCTCAACTGGTCTTTCCCTCGCGAAGACATCTCTATCAAAGAATCAACTCTTCAAATTGCTCTCGCTATCAAGGAAGAAGTTCTTGACCTTGAGGCAGCGGGTATCAAGATTATTCAAATTGACGAAGCAGCCCTTCGTGAAAAACTACCACTCCGTCGTAGCGACTGGTACAGCGAGTACCTTGACTGGGCAATCCCTGCCTTCCGTTTGGTACACTCAACTGTTGCACCAGATACACAAATTCACACTCACATGTGCTATAGCGAATTTACAGACATCATTCCAGCCATCGACAATATGGATGCGGATGTTATCTCCTTTGAAGCCAGCCGTTCAAATCTTGTTATCCTAGATGAACTCAAGGCTAAAAACTTCCAAACTCAGGTAGGTCCTGGTGTCTATGACATCCACTCTCCACGTGTCCCTGCCGTTGATGAAATTGCCCACACTATTCAAGCCATCCTTGCTAAAGTACCGAAAGAAAAAGTCTGGATTAACCCAGACTGCGGACTCAAGACTCGTGGCGAATCAGAAACAAAAGCTAGTCTTATCCACTTGACTCAAGCAGCTAAGGCAGCCAGAAAGGAACTCTAATTTATGATCGGTCAAACCCCAAGTCTCTCATTTGAAATTTTTCCTCCAAAACCAGAAGTAGGCAATGAAAAGATTATCCAAACTCTCGATGAGATGCAAGGTTTGGCCCCTCATTTTATCAGTGTTACATGCAGCAATAACAATTTGAACGTAGAAGAGACGACTGTCAAGTTGGCTAACCATGTTCGCAATGAATTGCATATTCCAACTATCGCACATTTGCCAGCTGCTTACTTGACAAAAGAAAAGGTCCGATCCGTTCTTCATTCTCTCGATGAAATTGGTGTGCATCAGATTTTAGCACTTCGTGGCGATATTATTGAAGGTCTTCCCCCTAAAGAGGACTTCCAGTATGCAACTGACTTGATTTCCTTTATCAAGGAAGAAGCTCCACATTTTGACATTATTGGAGCCTGTTATCCAGAAGTACATCCAGAATCACCAAATTCTGTCTCAGACATCAAAAATTTGAAAAAGAAAGTTGATGCTGGTTGCTCAACCTTGGTAACTCAACTCTTCTTCGATAACGAAGCATTTTATAACTTTCAGGAGAAATGTTCTCTAGCAGACATCGAAGTGCCTATTATCGCAGGTATTATGCCTATCATCAACAGGAATCAGGCACTTCGACTCTTGAAAACCTGTGAGAATATCCACCTCCCTCGTAAGTTTAAAGCCATTTTAGAAAAATATGAGCACAATCCTGAATCTCTTCGGGCAGCAGGTCTGGCCTATGCTGTAGATCAAATTGTTGACTTAGTGACCAATGATGTGGCTGGTATCCATCTCTACACTATGAACAACGCTGAAACAGCACGCACCATCCATCAGGCAACTCATTCGCTATTCAAACATTATAGTTAGAAAACTCCCCCTGAGCCCAAGCTCAGGGGTTATTCTATGCCCTGTGACTCCCAAAGACTACATGATAAATTTTTCCCCCCATCATGACATTAAACCAGCAGATGTCCAGGTATGTGACATCTTGATTACAATAACGAACAGCCATTTAAAATACAGTCACAAGGAGTAAAAATGGCACTAAGAGAAGACAGAGAAACGACGAAATGGAAAAATAAACTCCATCCGTTTGCAATTTACAACATTCAAGACAGTATTTTATTAACTGAAGCACATTGATTCCCATATATTTTAATCGTAAATACAAAAACTGACCTTCAAATGAAGATCAGTTCAAGGATAATAAACAGATTACAAGATGGCTAGAATGATGAAATTCAGAATAAATAGAGCTGTAGCACCCCAAAGGATTGGATGAATTTCTTTAGCCTTACCTGTCGAAACTTTTACCAAGCAATAGAAGATAAACGCTGCTGCAATACCGTATGAGATTGAGAAGCAAAGCGCCATGAAGAAGGCTGCAAAGAAGGCTGGAAGAGCGTCTTCGAATTGGCTCCAATCCACATCTAGGAATGATGAAACCATCATGACACCGACAATAATCAAAGCTGGAGCAGTTGCCGCTGCTGGTACAATACCGATAAATGGCAAGATAAGAATTGAAAGAAGGAAGAGAACCGCTGTTGTAACAGCTGTCAGACCAGTACGACCACCTGCAGAGATACCTGCAGCCGATTCAACATATGTCGTTGTATTTGAAGTACCAAATAGTGCACCGATAGAGGTGCCAATCGCATCTGCAAAGAGGGCCTTGTCCATCTTAGAGTTAAAGCCTGTACCATTTTCGAGAGCTTTCTCATCTTCTTCTGAGAAAATACCAGTCTTACGACCTGTACCGATAAAGGTACCAAGTGTGTCAAAGGTATCTGACAAGCTGAATGCAAAGATAGTCATCAAAACAAGTGGTAGACGGCTTGAATCAGCAAAGAGCGAAGATAGACCACCAAAAGCTGCTAAGAAAGTCGTACCAAGCTCCGCAAAGGCTGTA
Source organism: Streptococcus sp. 2018110 (assembly GCF_019754115.1). Taxonomy (NCBI): domain Bacteria; kingdom Bacillati; phylum Bacillota; class Bacilli; order Lactobacillales; family Streptococcaceae; genus Streptococcus; species Streptococcus sp. 2018110. The sequence goes on from NZ_JAIJZO010000009.1 coordinate 77,542, forward strand.
CCGATATTGTTGTTTGCAAAATCAATTGTAGACAGATCCACAACACCTGCTGGAATTCCAGCTACAGTCGTTGCAATAATACCAATCAAAATTGCACCACGCACGTTCTTAATAACCAAAACAGCTGTCAAGAGGAGACCAAACACTGTCAAGAGAACACTTGGTTCAGTAAAAGTTGAAATAGACGGGACAACACCTCCACCTGCAAAAACAGAGAAAACACCGTTTGAGAATGTTTCAGCTGTTGCATCTGCCGGAGCAACACCATTTACAGTAATAATATCTGAACCAGATGTCAAGAAGGTGATTAAATTGGAGTTTTTAAAACCAAGATAGGCAACGAAAACCCCGATACCTCCACCGATGGCATGTTGCAAGCTAATCGGAATCGCCTTAATAATGCTCTTACGAACCTTTGTAACGGTAATAAAAACGTTAAACAAACCGCAGAGGAAAACCATTGCCAAAGCTTCTTGCCAAGTAAAACCAAGACCGATAACCACTGTATAGGTAAAGAAGGCATTCAACCCCATGCCTGGTGCCAAGGCGTAAGGTACGTTAGCAAATAATCCCATAACAAGCGTTGATACAGCACTCGCAATAATTGTCGCTAAAAAGACTGCCTGAGTCGGCATACCTGCCACACTCAATACGCTCGGGTTAACGAACAAAATATAGGACATGGCAAAGAAAGTCGTAAGACCTGCCATAATTTCTGTTGAAACCGTCGTTCCGTGTTCTTTCAATTTAAAAAATTGATCCATTTTTCATTTCTCCTTTAATTTACGAACGATAAAAACATTATAATCAAAAAACATTATAATTTCAAGTTTTTTAATCTTGAAAACGTTATTTTGTTTATTTTTAGCCTTTAACATTCGTAAATAACGAACATTAAAAAGTTGCGGACGATCTATAAAAAATTTATTGCTTCTTTGCTTTTATTATCTCCTTTTGTTATACTGGAAATTATTAGTTCAAGATATGGTTACCTACAAGTACTATTCTTTGACGCATAAAACAATTTCTCAGCAGGCTAACTACTACCTAAACACTTTTTGCTATTAAAAACTAGTATGACAAATCTAGAAAGGAATGCTATTAAATATGAAGAAAAAAATCATTGCTATCGATTTGGACGGTACATTGCTCAATAATGATAGTCAATTATCTGATTATACCATCTCAACTATAAAGAAGGTCCGCCAAGCAGGACACACCGTTCTTATCGCCACAGGTCGCCCCTATCGAATGGCTGAAAAATATTACCACCAACTAGAACTGGATACTCCCATGATTAATTTCAACGGTTCTTTAGTTCACATCCCTGGAAAGAAATGGCAATGGGAACAAAATATTTTAATCGACAAAAAATACCTACTCGAATTTCTAAAAGAAGAAGAAACGTTTGAGGCAGATTTTATTGCCGGTGAATACAAGAATAAATTCTACATCACTCAAAAGAACTTAGACAAGATTGATCCGGCTCTGATGGGGGTTGAACAGATTACTCCAGATACACTCATCAGACCTGAGTTAATCACTAGCGATCCTCATTCCATCCTTATGCAAACTCGTGCAACTGATAAGTATGAACTTGCAAAAGAAATGAATGCCTATTTCAAAGATGAATTAGAAATCAATACGTGGGGTGGACCATTAAATATCCTCGAAACTTGTGCAAAAGGTGTCAATAAGGCAACCGCTCTGAGCTATGTTCTTAACCTCTACCAAGCCTCTCCTAGCGACTTAATTGCCTTCGGCGATGAGCACAACGATGTTGAGATGCTAGACCTAGCAGGAACAGCCTATGCCATGAAAAATTGTAGCGATACACTTCGTCCACATGCCGACAGATTGACAGCATTTGCTAATTTTGAAGATGGTGTCGCACGTGAACTAGAAAACCTATTTTTATAGACATCAAAAAACCTGATAAACTGTCAGGTTTTTGTCATATTCGTTGCATATTTTTATCACTTTTCTGAAACCAACTTATGAAAAATTTCGGAAATATTTTGCACTTTTAACATAATTCCTCTTGACAAATGCACTGAAAACGTTTTATAATGTTACAGTTCGAACATGAAAGCCCATTCAATGGTTTTTACATGAACAAGAAAAATTTAGGAGGATCAATAATGAGTATTGGAATCATTATTGCAAGTCATGGCGAATTTGCTGCTGGTATTCATCAGTCAGGTTCAATGATCTTTGGCGAACAAGAAAAAGTACAAGTTGTTACTTTTATGCCAAGTGAAGGTCCAGATGATTTATACGCTAAGCTAAATGCTGCCGTGGACGCATTCGATGCCGATGATGAAGTTTTGGTTTTGGCTGACCTTTGGAGTGGTTCACCATTCAACCAAGCAAGCCGTGTAGCTGGTGAAAATCCAGATCGTAAGTTTGCTATCATCACCGGTCTAAACTTGCCAATGCTTATCCAAGCTTACACAGAGCGTATGATTAACGCTGCTGCTGGCGTGGAGGAAGTTGCGGCAAACATTATCAAGGAAGCCAAAGATGGTATCAAAGTTCTTCCAGAAGAACTTCAACCAGCTGAAGCTGCTCCTGTTGCCGATGCTGCTCCTGTTGCACTACAAGGTGCTATCCCTCCAGGTACTGTTATCGGTGATGGCAAGTTGAAAATCAACTTAGCCCGTATCGACACTCGTCTCTTGCACGGTCAAGTGGCGACTGGTTGGACTCCTGCTTCCAAAGCAGATCGTATCATCGTTGCATCAGATACAGTTGCCAAAGATGAATTGCGTAAACAACTCATCAAACAAGCTGCACCTGGTAACGTAAAAGCGAACGTTGTCCCAATCAAGAAATTGATTGAGGTTTCTAAAGACCCTCGATTCGGTAACACTCACGCCTTGATTCTTTTCGAAACTCCTCAAGAAGCTCTTGAAGCAATTGAAGGTGGTGTTGAAATCAAAGAATTGAACGTTGGTTCTATGGCTCACTCAACTGGTAAAACAATGGTTAACAACGTATTGTCAATGGACAAAGATGACGTTGCAACCTTTGAAAAATTGCGTGACCTTGGCGTTGAATTTGATGTGCGTAAAGTACCAAACGATTCGAAGAAAGACTTGTTTGAACTTATCAACAAGGCAAACGTTCAATAAATCGATCTGTTAGTATAGAAAGGATTACAACATGTCAGATATTACACTTATTTCTGCAATTCTCGTTGTCATCGTTGCCTTCTTCGCTGGTCTTGAAGGTATCCTTGACGAATTCCAATTCCATCAACCATTGGTAGCTTGTACCCTTATCGGTCTTGTGACTGGTAACTTGGCTGCAGGTGTTATGCTTGGTGGTTCTCTACAAATGATTGCACTTGGTTGGGCAAACATTGGTGCAGCCGTTGCTCCTGACGCTGCTCTTGCTTCTGTAGCTGCTGCAATCATCATGATCAAAGGTGGCGACTTCTCAACTGAAGGTATTGCCGTTGCAACAACAACTGCTATCCCTCTTGCCGTAGCTGGTCTTTTCCTTACAATGATCGTTCGTACTATCTCAGTCGGTCTTGTACACGGTGCTGACAATGCTGCTAAAGATGCAAACTTCGCTGCTGTAGAACGTTACCACTTGTTTGCACTTCTCCTTCAAGGTTTGCGTATCGCAGTTCCTGCAGCTCTTCTTCTTGCAATTCCTGCAGAAGCTGTTCAATCAGTACTTGAAGCAATGCCAGCTTGGTTGTCAGGTGGTATGGCCGTTGGTGGTGGTATGGTTGTTGCCGTAGGTTACGCTATGGTTATCAACATGATGGCAACTCGTGAAGTATGGCCATTCTTCGCCCTCGGTTTTGCTTTTGCTGCTATCAGCCAATTGACACTTATCGCACTTGGTGTTATCGGTGTTGCAATCGCGCTTATCTACCTCAACTTGTCAAAACAAGGCGGATCAGGTAACGGTGGTGCTTCATCTAACGACCCAATCGGCGACATCCTTGAAGACTACTAAGAGAAGGGAGATTCATCATGTCAGAAAAAATTCAACTTTCCGTAAGCGATCGTAAAAAAGTTTGGTGGCGTTCAACCTTCCTTCAAGGTTCATGGAACTATGAGCGTATGCAAAACTTAGGTTGGGCTTATGCAATGATCCCAGCTATCAAAAAACTTTACACTAAAAAAGAAGATCAAGCTGCTGCTCTTGAGCGCCACTTGGAATTCTTCAACACACACCCATACGTTGCTTCACCAATCCTTGGTGTAACTCTTGCCCTTGAAGAAGAGCGTGCTAATGGTGCTGAAATCGATGACACAGCTATCCAAGGTGTGAAAATCGGTATGATGGGACCTCTTGCTGGTATCGGTGACCCAGTCTTCTGGTTTACTGTTCGTCCAATCCTTGGTGCTCTTGGTGCTTCACTTGCACTATCTGGAAATATCATGGGACCAATCATCTTCTTCCTTGGCTGGAACATCATTCGTATGGCCTTCCTATGGTATACACAAGAATTTGGTTACAAGGCTGGTAGCGAAATCACTAAAGACATGTCTGGTGGTATCCTTCAAGACATCACTAAAGGTGCTTCAATCCTTGGTATGTTCATCCTTGCCGTTCTTGTTCAACGTTGGGTATCTATTACTTTCGCTGTAAATCTTCCTGCTAAACAATTGTCAGAAGGAGCTTACATCGTCTTCCCAGAAGGTACTGTTACTGGTGCTGAGTTGAAAGGTATTCTTGGTCAAGCTCTTAGCGGACTTAGCCTTGAACCAACTCAAGCTCAAACATTACAAGGTCAGTTGGACAGCTTGATTCCAGGTTTGATGGGACTTCTCCTTACTTTCCTCTGCATGCACTTGCTTAAGAAGAAAGTAACACCAATCACAATGATTATCGGTCTCTTCATCGTAGGTATTCTTGCTCGTTTCTTCAACATTATGTAATCAAGGACCCCGCTCTTGCGGGGTTTTATGATATAATGAATATCTAGGAAGGGAAGCACTATGGCACAATCACAAAATACAAGCGTTGAACTCCAAACCACAGGGGTTTCCTACATGGGCTTTGGTGGCAAGGTTGGAAAATTTCTAATTGGTGACAAGGCACTTGAGTTCTACCCAGATAGCAACGTTGAGCGCTTTATCCAAATTCCCTGGTCAGAAATGACTAGCATTGGCGCAAACGTTTCTGGAAAAGTAATCAGCCGTCATTTTGAAATTTATACAGAAAAAAGTCGATTCTTGTTTGCCTCTAAGGATTCTGGTAAGATTCTTAAAATTGCCCGTGAGCATATCGGCAATGAAAAAGTTGTGAAATTACCGACTCTTCTGCAAACAATCGGCAGAAAAATTTCGAATCTATTTGCCAAAAAATAAAAAATCAAGTATAATAGTAGAAACGGATAAGTAGCTTCTAGCTCCTTTCAGAAAGTCTGCGGTCGCTGTGAGCAGATAGGAAAAAGTTGTGAAATTCTACCGTTATGAAATTATCAAAATACAATCAAGTGCACAGAATGTGAAGCTGGATGGAACCGCGGTAAATATCGCTCCAGCATCTCTCATTCTGTGTTTTTTTATTCTAAAGGAGACATCTATGCTAGATATCAAACGTATTCGTACAGATTTTGACGGAGTTGCTGCCAAATTAGCTACTCGTGGTGTGGCTGCCGAAACCTTGGCAGACATCAAGGAATTGGATGCAAAACGCCGTGAAATTTTGGTTACTGTAGAAGAATTAAAAGCAGAGCGCAACACCGTTTCTGCGGAGATTGCCCAAGCAAAACGCAACAAGGAAAATGCGGATGACAAAATTGCTGCCATGCAAAAATTATCTGCCGATGTAAAAAACTTGGATGCTGAACTCTTGGAAATTGATGAAAAACTAAATACCATCCTTGCAGTTCTTCCAAATACGCCGCACGATTCTGTCCCTGTTGGTGCAGATGAAGAAGAAAACGTGGAAGTTCGCCGTTGGGGAACTCCCCGTGAATTCACTTTCGAGCCAAAAGCTCACTGGGATTTGGGTGAAGATCTAGATATTCTGGACTGGGAACGTGGGGCAAAAGTCACTGGTGCCCGCTTCCTCTTCTACAAGAACTTAGGTGCTCGCTTAGAACGTGCCCTCTACAACTTCATGTTGGACGAGCATATCGCAGAAGGCTATCAGGAAATCATCACACCTTACATGGTCAACCACGACTCTATGTTTGGTACTGGTCAGTATCCAAAGTTCAAGGAAGATACTTTTGAGTTGGCAGACACTAACTTCGTCCTCATCCCAACTGCGGAAGTGCCATTGACCAACTACTACCGCAACGAGATTTTGGAAGAAAAAGACCTGCCAATCTACTTCACAGCCATGAGTCCATCTTTCCGTTCTGAAGCTGGTTCTGCTGGTCGTGACACCCGTGGTCTGATTCGCCTTCACCAATTCCACAAGGTTGAAATGGTCAAATTTGCCACACCAGAACAGTCTTATGATGAATTGGAAAAAATGACGGCAAACGCAGAGAATATTCTCCAAAAACTAGGCTTGCCATACCGCGTTTTGGCCCTCTGTACAGGCGATATGGGCTTCTCAGCTGCTAAGACCTATGACTTGGAAGTCTGGATTCCTGCCCAAAATGCCTACCGTGAAATCTCAAGCTGTTCAAATACCGAGGATTTCCAAGCTCGTCGCGCCCAAATCCGCTACCGCGATGCTGCTGATGGCAAGGTAAAATTGCTCCACACCCTCAACGGATCTGGTCTAGCAGTTGGTCGTACCGTTGCAGCAATCCTTGAAAACTACCAAAACGAAGATGGTTCTGTCACCATTCCAGAAGTACTCCGTCCATACATGGGTGGGGTTGACGTGATTAAGCCTTAGAGGTAAGGAATATGAAAAAGAAATGGTATAAGGACAAAAGTCGTGGTGAACTGGCTGGCGTTATCGCAGGTCTTTATGACTACTTTGACCTATATGAAAACTACGGTTGGAAATTAGAAAATGTTCGTTTAGTGGTCATTATATTAGCTATTGTGACCAACCTACCCTTTCTAACTGCCTACATCATTCTGGCTATACTTTTACCAGACAAGTCTGAACTCAATTAAATCATGACCACCCGTCAAACGGGTGGTTTGAACAAGGGCTGTAAGCCCACATCACCAGCCAGCGCCTAAAGACGCTGGCTTTCACTTTGTTCAAGCCTCACTGCTTTTGACTCGTCACTAGCCTCT